>JADFZT010000029.1:0-51495 GCA_015232395.1 Magnetococcales bacterium
GGGCCTACCCATGCTGGCATGGTACAAATCCGCAAACTGACTCTCCGGTATCATCCTCAATACCTGGGTGCGAAAAATGTGCGCCCAACTCCGCTCCAACTCTCCCAGGTGTTTCTCCGGCATCCAAAAGTGCGCCTCATCCATACTGATCTGCGGATCCATCGGTCGAAACATGGCATTCTATCCATTTGATATGATTAGAAAATTTCTGAAAAATCATACCATAAATCCAGGATCCAGGCACGGCATCACGTTTCCAAAAGAGCGACTTTTTGCGGGAGACTCATTCCGGGTCAACAAGAAAAACCACTGGATACATGTCTATTCCGCTGGCGGATTTACGTTGAAGCGATTACATCGAAAACGAGGATTGGAAGCCATCGAAGCGATCAATATCATTCCTCGCTATCAGGGTGCCATTGTCCATGATTGCTGGGCCTCCTATCTTTCGTATGACCATTGTGACCATGGTTTATGCGGTTCGCACCTGCTGAGGGAGCTGACCTTCATCATCGAGTCCAACAACTACCGCTGGGCCAAAAACATGAAACGCTTGCTCAAAGAGATCAGCCGGAAAGTGGCGAAACGTGACGCAAAACGTCTGAACGACGACGAACTGGCCAATCTGCAAAAGCGCTACCGCAACATCATGACACGCGGAGAAAAAGAGCTGCCCCCAATCCCCCAAAAACCCAAAGGAAAACGGGGGAAAATGGCCAAATCGGATGCCCATAACCTCTGGGAGCGCATGAAAAAGAATGAAGCGGCCGTCTTGCTCTTTGCGCGCGACCCCCATGTGGCATTCACAAATAATCGCGCCGAACGTGACCTCAGAATGGCCAAAGTGAAACAGAAAATCTCAGGCTGCTTCCGAACAGAGCAATATGCTCATGCCTATTGTCGGATCTCAAGTTACCTGCAAACCATGAGTCAACAGGGAGTCAACCCATTGATCGCCATTCAAATCGCTTTGGCTGGCAAAATCAAATAGGGGGAGAGCAGTTACCTTTTTTTGAAAGCTTGCCTGGAGGGGTTACTCTCCTTGAATTTTCGGGGAAAGAGAAACTGGAATTTCACTGACACGATTCCCCCCCACAGGCACGCTATCGTAGGCCTCCCGAGCCAGCTCAAACTCCGGATCAAAGTGGATCGCCTTGAAAAAAGCTTCCCTGGCCTCCTCGAAACGATCTTTGCTCAGATATTCCAACCCCAAAGCAAACGCCGCATAGGCGTCCCAATTTTTGGTGTGGATTTTTTTGACCGATTTGGGGAAGGTTTTGATCTCCAGATCGGCCAATATTTCGTAGACAATCTCCTTTTCCAGCTCATAAAATTTAAGCAACCCTCCCACCGCTTCCTGCACCCCACGCACCTCTTCTGCGATGACATCCGCCACCACCGTGTTGATGGCATATTCGCTATCGGTATAGTCGCTGCCGGAAACAAACGTACTCACCTGACCCGTCACCACATGGCCCGCTCCCATGATCCGCCCCACTCTCAAACGGGTGGCCGGATCCGTCAGGCCTGAGCTGGAGAGGGCTAGCTCATCCAGCAAAAATTGCATCTTATCCCGCTCAACGATCTGCAACTCCGGCACCCGGGAAAGATCCGCCATCACGAACGCAGCCAGCGCCTGGTTGAATGGCTTCGGCTTGCTTGCCCCCCCGAACGCAGCAGAAGTAAAAATGTTGCTGAAGGGTAATACGGCAATGACCCGGGCATTGGGTGGGGTGTTGCTGAGGTTTTTTTCCGAGGCGGCGGCTTCCCGGGCGTAGCGTTTGGCCTCTTCCCTTCTGAGGAGGGTCAGCCAACCCCGCAGATGAGGGGCGATGGGGTGGTTGGTGAGTTGTGGCAGTATCTCTTGCCAGGCAGCAATTGTTCCGGGCAAATCCCCTTTGGCAAGCTGCTTTTCCCCTTGTTGATATCGCTCTGAAACCGATGCTGGCAGCGGTGGAATTTTTTCAAGGGGGAGGGGGGGTGGTGCTTCGACGCTTTTGCACGCAACCAGTATGATCGTCAGCAATCCGATCACGCCAACCTGAACGATGGTTTTCATCACGATGGCTTTCATAAAGAGTGCCCTCTATCGGGTTTTGCCGGGTTGGATGAATTTACCCGGAATCATCTTTTCATCCCCTCTCTCCATTTCATTTCTTCCGCCAAACTCTCCTCACCAGACGATATCCCTCATAAAGGGCGACCATCGCCAGAATATGGAGAAGGGGCTTCAAGGGGATGGCGTAGCGGGGCAGGGGGAGGGTCACCATGTGCAGGGCAGTAACATACATCAGTAGCAGGCTCATCAAGCGGGGGGCGATCAACCTTTCTGCCACGTTTTGCTTTTGAACTTCAGTTCCTGCTTGATGCTGATCCTGCATTCCTGCCGGATCCTGAGCTTCTCTCCAAACCATGAAACCCGACGGCAGCCAGACAATCAGGAGCCCCACCCCTCCCAAAATCACCAGGGGCCAATGGAGGAGGTGCATCAGCTGATGGCTGGCCTTGAAAAAAGGCTCGGTAGCATAGGGGGTGCGGGTGACGGGATAGATGAGGGCATCCCCAGCCCCTTGCACCATGTTCCACGACCAGAGCTGAATAGGCTTGCCGATAAAAAACCAGTAACCATGCCGTGCCGGTTCGTTTGAAAAGCGCCGTTGGATCTCCCCAAGCACCGCCCCCATATCCCCTTCCAGGCGGGGATAGTCTGGATCAAAGTGATAGGGATAGCCAAAGGTTTGAGGGTTTTCCTGATACATCATGCCAGGATAGATGCCGTGGGCCATGTGTCGGGTGAGGGCAGCTGCCCGGGAGTGGCCCAAATCATGATATTTATTGCGGGCGATCCAAGGTGCAAAAAGCAAAACAATACCCAACAGCAGGATCAAGCCTCGGCGCTTTCTGGTGCCTGCATCAAAGAGCAACCACACCATACCAACCACAGGAACGCCATAAAGAAGCATCTCCGGGCGCACCAGGGTGGTGAAGCCCAAAAGAAGGCCACTTAAAAAAAACCACCCCCAACCACGGCTGGATTTCAGGCGACTGGCGACCCAAAAAAAGAGCACCAATAAAAAAGTAAACAGCGATTCTGTCAAAAGATAGTGATTGCCGGTCACCAGATGGGGGGAGAGGGCGGTGAGGAGAGCGGCGGCCAGAGCGGGCAGCGGGGGAGTGAAACGCAAGCAGGTAAAATAGACCAGCACCACGGCCAGGGCAGAGAGGAGCGCCTGGGCGAAGGTGATGTGTAAAAGTTGAGAGTTGATGGTGGGCAGGTCCAGAAAGGGATAGAGAAAAAGAGGGTATCCCGGTGAGCGGTGGGCGTCGGGTGGAGGTGGGGAGGCCGGATCGATCACCTCTCCTTCACCAGGGGGTGGAATGCCCAGACGGCGCAGATTGTGACCAGCCAGATATCGACCCAGGGGATCGGCAAAAAATTGATTTAAAAAGGCCTCGCCGCTCTCTGCACTTTTGGGTCGCTGCCCCACCCGACTCGAATAGATATCATGGTATTTGAGATTATAGGCGGAGAGATAATATTGCAGGGCATCCTTACGCAGAGGTGCAGAAACATCGGTTTTGAACACCGCGCCCAGACGCAGATGCAGGCCGATGGCGGTGATGGCAACGAGGGCCAGAATGAGCAACAAGCGGGTTGGGCAGTTTGACCTGGAGGGTGTGGGGTGACTCATGGTGGGCCTCCACTCATTTGGGGCTGTCGCCTTGGGCCTTGAGTTTGAGATAGCGTTTCAGGCCATCCAGGTTGGAGCGAAAACCGAGCCGGGGGGAGAAGCGGATGTTTTCTTCTCCAAAACAATTAAGCCAGCAGCCGGGGCACTCTCCAGCCACCATCTGTTGTCGGGTGTTGCGGGCTGCTTTGGAAAACCAGATCTCATCGATGGATTGTTGAAACACATTACCGTAGGGCTTGGTGTGGTGACAAAAAAAAGTATCGCCGTTGATGGCGATGTTGGCCCGTAAAAATCCCACCCGACAGGGGAGAGGAAAATATTTATCGGTGAGATAATAGTCCGGAATCCGCTTGAGATATTCCACCGAGCTTTTAATGTGGGCATGGCTCTTCTTGAGCTGAATTATCTCCCCGATGCGTTCTTGAAGGATTCCTTCCCGGGCCAGGCGTTGCAATTCGTTTTGAATGGCCTCCTCTTCCTGAAAAAAGGCCTCATAGGCGGTAAAACGGACTTCGACGCCCTGTTCCCGGGTGAAGTGGACCATTTCGGTCAGCTGATCGAGATTGGCTGGCAGGATCACCGCGCCGAGACCGATATTATGGTATCCCGCCTCTTGAAGGTGGGAGATCGCCTTTTTGATTTTGCTGGCCCCTTTGGGCACGCCTCGGATCTCCTGATAGGTTTCGTCCCGGATGGAGTCGATGCCGATGGAGATGGAGAGAGGTTGGATCTCTTGGGCCACGAAGGTGGCCCAGCTGGGATTCGACAGGGCCAAGGCGTTGGTGTTGAGGATGATCTCAAAGCCTTTTTTCTTGGTATAACTCAGGATTTCCCGAATTTCCGGATGGGTGAAGATTTCTCCTGCTGCCACATAGTTGATCAGAGTAACGTTCCAGTTGACCAGATCGTCCAGCAGAGGGCGCAGGCGCTCAAAGGAAAAACGTTCGCCACTGGTTCGCCAGCAGTCACACATGTTGCATTGCGAATTGCAATTTTCGGTCAGATCAATGGAAATCGATACGGGTTTGAAGGGAGACCATCCGGAAGGCCCCAGAAGGGGAACGGAGAGGGTTCGGATGATTTCTTTTAAAATATTCATGGCTTTATAAAAAAACACCCGGGTTTGCGAAAGGGGGGCGATTGTTGGAGGATCCTGGGGTTTTGCATTTTGCCACCTCAGGGTCACGCCACTTTAAATCAACATGCACCATTTCCCGGAGGGAGGCAATCCCGGAGGCGAGAGGGTTTCGGGGTGATTGTGTTGCAATTTATTACAAAATAATCCTTTATGGAAACATCTCTGAAACGTCAGTTCCTTATATTTTTCAGTAACATTTCTCTCTTGATCCCAAGGGGGTTCAATCCCAAGACCCCCGGCGCCAGCGGCTAGCCAACTCTCATCCCCCCCGATGGGCAGCCGCTGGCGTTTTTTTTGCACTTTTCCAGAAAATATGTTGGATTGAATGGCAGGGTCTTGATCCCTGGCAGTTGCGTTGCCCAGACACAATCCGTGCCTCAGCTGGTTGGACCGTTCTCTGGGCAGAGACGGGCCTGGAGGGTATCGTTGGGCTGTTTTCAGCAGGCATGGGTCTGGCCCTGTTGGTTGACAGTGTGTTGAAAAAACTGAAGAAAGATGGATTGATATGAATTTTTTGCGTGGCTGGGAAGAAAAACGCCGCTTGCGCTCTTTGAGTGCCTTTCTCAACATGCCCCTCAAGGAGACCACCTTTGAGGAAGTGTGGATCGACCAACTCGACGGCCCTCGGGTCTATGCCCATCTCCATCGTCCCAAGGAGGCCGGAAACTATCCCGGGGTGATCATGATTCCCGGTGGTGGCAGCGCTGGTACGGATTATGACCGGGGAGCCTTTATCCGGGCCAGTGAGTTGGCGGCTCTTGGGTTTCTCACCCTTCACTATGACCCGTCCGGCCGGGGTCTGACCGGTGGCGAGGAGGGCCATTGGGGGGTTGCCCACCAGCGAGAGTTGAGTCGGATGATTGACCATCTCAGCACTCATCCAGAGCTTTCCCGGGCCGGCATCTCTCTCTTTTCCATCTCCATCGGCATCACCATCGCCACTGGCTGCCTCTCCCGGTTTCCCAACCCTCTGGTAAAATGTCTCTTCGACTGGGAAGGCCCCTCCAACCGCACTATCACCACCAAAAACGACAGTCACCCGCCATTGCAAGATTATCCCTGCAAAAACAATGAATTTTGGGGTGAACGGGAGGCTGTGCGTTATATTGGTGACCTCTCCTGTGGCTATTTCCGCTATCAGGCTGAGCTGGATCATGTGCAGGGGGAATCCAAAGAGCATGCCGTAGAGTTGATCAATGGTGCCCTCGATGGAAAAGCCCTCTGGACCCGCTGCAACGACAACCCCGAAGGGATTCGGTTGGACTCTTCCCGATTGAGCGATTATCGCTGGGTATCCCGGAAAGACAATCATAACGGAATGATTCTTAAGTATTTTCTTGAAGCTCAGGCCAGATGAATGAGGAGGGGAGATTCCTGAGGGGCTTGCAACGGGCGCTTTAGGGATCAAGAGCGCTTAGGTGTTTTACCAAAAAAAACTGTGAGCTGGCCTGCGAATCTGGTCCACGAAAGAGCGTGTTCCACCTATACTCATCAAACGCCTGTTCCGGGCACCTTCCCTGTTTTCCGCCGTATCCCTTCTTTTTTTTCGATAAATCATCACATTTATCCAGTCCGCCTCAGCCAGAGAACGGGGCATCTAGGGGATGGAGCCGCCAAAAGGTCTGTCGTTATCCTCTCTTGTCCAAAAATCCGGCAGGGACCTTCCACAGAGTCAAAAAAAAGGCCATTTTTTCCCGGTTCTGTCAAAAATGGCGGCACCTGACTGATAGGGGGGTAGCTCTGGATGGACCTCTGCTTGACTTCGGTAAAGTTTTTTCTAACGATTGGAAAGTCATGATATCTGTTTGTTTTATAGTGAAAAATTTATAATAAATTCGTTTATTCCGGTCTGCTGAAAAGGAGTTTGGAGTTGTCGTTTTGGTTTTTGGTATGAAACGTGCATTAACTTTAGGCAAGACATTATCGTTGCTTCAAAACAGTGTCCCAACCGGAACCCGAGACTCTCTCTAAGCGAGCGGACAACCGGATCAGGGAAAAAAACGAACTAAGGAGAAACGAGATGGAAGCTCTACATATCGATTTGCTGGAAAACGGTTATAGCCTGTATGACCAGGAAGAAAACGACTACGTTTTTGAGGGCATCAAGGATTTTGATTTGGCCTGGGAGCTCTATGAACTCCTTCTTGGCGAAAAAGAGGCGGACGAACCCATTCATCCTGCTGTGATGTCGCTGGGTGGATTTGGGCAAGGGGTTGAGGTTGCCACGGCCCAGGCCGCCTGATAGCGGATTTGTCATTTATCTCGAACGAACAGGCATTCGGCGACTCCTCCCACGTCTCTCCCTAGCCGAATGCCCCAAGCGCCTCCCCGTGATGGGGAGGCCATGAACACCTCCCTCTGCCCACCGGGTGCTGCATTGGCCTGGATGGGCTTTTTTTTTGGGAGATCGGTGGGAGGGTCATTTTGTTGAATATACGCCGATTGGTAGACCTTTTTTTGGCGAGATGAAAAGAGGGAATTTTGCTCTGACTGGCCCAAAGTGGGTCATTTTTGGTTTTGGCTGTATGAAGTATCAAAAAATCAGTCTATTATAGCGTTTCCGGAAGAAATTATTTTTGGCTTTCGATGGTTTTTGCTGGGGTTGAGGAGAGCTTGACGGGGAGGAGCCGGTATTTTGGAATTGACGGTTTTTCCCGACTGTTATAAATCTTTCCTGTTGACCGCTCCCTCCAGGGTGATGAAACATCTACCCCTTCAGGGTGCGTTCCTCAAGCTTGCAACACAAACTCTCCGAGAAGGGGGGCTTGAGTCCAAGGTTCAACCCTTGTTGACCGATCGAACGAGTAGGGGGGGGGTGGATGGCCAAGGTAATCATCAAATTCAAAGGGGTGATTCGGGGGGAAGTGACCCTCTCGAAAACCGCCACTGCCATTGGACGTACCCAGGAGAACGAAATCACCCTGGAAAATTTGGCAGTTTCCCGCTCCCATGCCATCATCATGCGCAAGGGAGAGCAGTTTGTGTTGGAGGATCTGGAAAGCCGTAACGGCACCTACGTCAACGGCAAACGCATCCATAACCATCCGCTTAATGATGGTGACTCCATCCTGGTCGGCAAACATAATTTGCTGTTTGTCGATAAAAGCCAGGAGGAGTTGGCGAATAGTGATACCACTCCGGCCTCCAACATTCACATCAACACCGCCGACGATGATGTGACCTTCCGGCGGGATATGCCTGAAGATTTTGAGCCCGAGGTCGTCGAGAAATCTCCGGCACCAGCCATGCCGGAATCACCCGAGGAAGATATATCAGCCACCAGCCCCACCCTCATGACCCAAATCGATACCCCTGAAATAGAGGCCTATCTCGCTGTGGTTAAAGGGGATCTCAGTCGTACCAAATATCACCTCACCAACTCGGTCACCTCCATCGGCAAGGACGACAATGCCGAAATTCGATTGACCGGGCTTTTTACGCCTCGACTTGTCGGAGTGATTCATCGGCGCAAAGAGGGATATTTTTTGGCCCCCGTAGGCAGAGGGATCAAACTCAACGACGTGACCATCGCTGGCAAGCAAAAGCTGATGGATGGCAACGTCATCAAGTATAAGGATTTTACGTTCCGTTTTAAGATCAAAGCCTGACAGGGGATCATTCAGGGAGCCTGACAGGCGGAAAATTCAGGCCCACAAGCCTGTGTCAGGTTAACACTGTACCCAGGGTAAGCCCCGAAATCGCCAACCATTGATGCTGGATCGGTGGTGATGTTGGTCCCGGTCTCCTTCAAACCCTTCCAGGACGTTGTACACCTTCTGGAAACCGGCTTCGAGCAAAAAGTTGCCTGCATCAATGGAGCGGTGGCCCGAGCGGCAGATGAGCACAACCGGCTGATCCTTGCGGGCGGCCAGGGAGACCTCCTTGAGAAAATCGGGGTTGAGTTCAAAATCCGGGGCATCCTGCCAGGGAATATTGATAACCCCTGGGGGGTTGCCGACAAAAAAGTGTTCGATCTCAGAACGGATGTCCACAAACACCACATCTTCCCTCTGGACCAGTTTCCATGTCTCTTCAGGGTTGATTTGATGTAGATTGGGATGAATCTGGCTATGGGGGGCCGAGGAGACCATGGAGGTGCCTTTGTTTGGGGTTGAATTAAACCTGGATCCGGCAGTTGGGCATGCACATGATCTGCATTCTCTTGATCCGTCAGGTAAATTTGGGAAAAACCTCACGACCAATCAGGTCGCCACGATTTTCCCCAATTCACGATACGAACCCATATGCGACAGCCGCTGCACAGGCCCAACCCCCGGATCCAGGTTAAACCGAGTGGCTGAATGGTACCCCTGCCAAGAGTGGAGGCCAAGTTTAATTACAGCCTTTGACAAGTGGTTGGCTGGACTTGGAGAAGTGGCTCGTTGTAATAATGGTGGGTGGTGGAGAGGGCAGACGCAATCGGCTGCCTGGTATCCACTGAAAATTCATTCAGGAACAAACCCTCTTCCTGTTTTCCTGCGATGATATTGAAGAAGTCAAAAAAAGGTGTGCGTGCAGTCTCGGGTCCCAAGGTTGGTGAGGGGCGACGCCGTAGCGTCAAGTCTGGCCTCCTGGAAAATCAGAAGATTGCCAAGCGGGTCCGCAAAACACCTCTGGCAACGGCCAAAGCCCCCCGGACCACCACCAACACCAAGGAAGCTCCCCCCGCCGCCAGGCGGGCTGCAGCCCCACGCCCCACAACAGCCCCGACCTCCCGGTTCCCCTGGAACAGAGTGCTGGAAGGGGGCTTTTTCGTGGTGGCCGGGCTTGCCATGGGCGTGCAAAAAATTTTTTCGATTCTGGGGGGCTGGCTACGGGGCGGATATGAAGAGATTGAGGATCTCTGGAAGTCCCGGGGGAACACCTCCATAGAGGAATCCGGGGAACGCATGGAGCCGGAACTGGAGATGGCAGAAGCTGAACGCCTGGAGCCGGATCTGGGGATGGAAGAGGAGGAAGAGTGGGAAGGGGGATTCGAGCCGTTGAAAGAGGATATCGAATCCGCCAAAATGGCTGTTCTGGATGAAGAGGAAGTCGGCCTGCCTCAAGAGGAGCTGGAAGATCAGGCAGCACGGCTGAGGGCCATGCTGACGGATTCACCCGATTCGGATACCCACTCCTGACCCGATTCGGATACCCACTCCTGTAAGGTAGTCAGCCTGACTCCTGAAGGCCTAGGTATGTGATCCAAACTGGGGTGCCAGGGGTTGTGATCCATTGGAGCACTCGGGGTTGTGAGGTGAAACAATGTCAGGACAGGCGTTTCATTGGCCGCGTTACGAGTTGTGTTACGGGGTAGTATCTGCCGGTATACCACCCAAAATTGCCGCCAGGGTATGCTTGTGGATATCAGTAGGCTGTCAAGTAGCGTTGTTTTTTCTGTGCTGACAACGATTATCCGCCCTCCAGCGGTATTTTCCAGGTTGGCATAAAATGTGTTTCTTTTTTTGATATCAGACAAAGGGTATGGCATGGGGTGTTGGGATCTCCTGCCATCTTTTTTTTCCCCAACGAATACTTTGGCGTGGCTGCCTTCTCAGGCAATGGGCGGTACGTAGTTGATGGGATTTCATGGGTTCGAATAAATATCATGAGGCCCTCCCGGCCGGATCCACACTCCTCTGGTACGAGATCCTTGACGTACTGGGAAAAGGGGGGTTTGGTATCACCTACCTGGGCCGGGACACCAACCTGAACCAAAAGGTGGCCATCAAGGAGTATCTTCCTTCCGGAATCGCCAACCGGCAGGGCGGCGCTACCGTGCGCCCAAACTCTCCCTCCAACGCCAAAATGTTCGAATGGGGTCTGGACCGCTTCCTCAAGGAAGCCCAGATTCTGGCCCGCTTCAAACACTCCAGCATCGTCCGGGTACAAAGCTTTTTCCGGGATTCCAATACCGCCTACATGGTGATGGAATATGAAGAGGGAGAAGCGCTGGATACGGTCTTGAAACGACGCAAGACCATGCCCGAAGAGGAAATCAAAAAAATCCTCCCCCAGCTTCTTGACGGCTTGGAAATTCTCCACAATTCCGATTATATCCACCGGGATTTGAAGCCACCGAATATTTTGATCCGTCGTAACGGCAGCGCGGTCATTCTTGATTTTGGCTCTGCCCGGCAAGCGGTGGCTGGTGCTGCTGACCAGATGACCAGTCTTTTGAGTCTCGGCTACTCTCCCTTCGAGCAATATGACTCCTCTGGCAATCGTCAGGGGCCCTGGTCGGACATCTATGCCCTGGGTGGCGTACTCTATCGGGCGGTGACCGGTCAAAAGCCGATGGATGCCGCCATTCGCATTGCCAGCCGACTGCGCAACGAACCAGACCCCATGAAAAGCGCCGAGTCTCTCAGAGAGGGGCGCTATTCCATCGGTTTTTTGCGAGCCATCGACAGAGCCCTCATGGTGTTGGAGACCGAACGGCCCCAATCGGTTGCGGCCTGGCGACCCATGCTTGGGGGAATGGTGAGCATATCACCGTCCAAGCCCAAAGAGAAAAAAGCTCCCCCACCGGCAGAAAAGCAGCCAGAAAAGCCAGCTGAAAAACCGGCAGAAAAACCGGCCAAACCGGTCGCCAGGAAGGCCAAACCAGCAGCCAAAAAGAAGAGCCCTCGGGACAAAAAGAGCAGCTGGCGCAGCTTTATCGCCTCCATCGGAGACTTTGGGCCCCAAGGGGCACCCCCCAAAAAAGCCCAGAAGAGCAAACCCAAGCCACCGCCGAAAAAAGTCCCGGAACCCGAAAAAATACCCGAGGCCAAAGCGGTCGAACCGGCTGCTATCCCGTCAGAGACCAGCCGAAAGCGCTCCCTTCACAAGCAGGCTTCCTCCAAGGATATCCTCAACCCCAAGCTTCTGGACGCTTGGCAGGAGGGTCTGACCAAGATGGAGTTTGTCTGGGTTCCCGGGGGAACCTTCATGATGGGCAGCCCCAAAGGGGAGCCCGGGCGCAAAGCAGACGAAGGCCCCCTTCACGAAGTAACCATAGACGGCTTTTGGATGGGCCGCTATCCCGTTACCTGGAAACAGTGGCGCCGGGTGATGGGAGACTATCCCCCGGGACTCTATGATCCCGCCAAGGATCACCACCCGGTGGAGCGGGTGCTGTGGGATGATACCCAAAAATTTTTACGGCAATATATGCGCCTCCTGGGGCCAAAATATTATTTCCGGCTCCCCACTGAGGCGGAGTGGGAATTTGCGGCACGGGCAGGCTCCAGGGCGGCATTCTTTTTTGGCTCCAGCCTGGAAGAGCTGCCTGATTATGCCTGGGTAAAGGAAAATTCTGATGGCCAAAGCCATCCCGTCGGCATGAAAGAGCCCAACGATTGGGGGCTCTATGATATGATCGGGAACGTTTGGGAGTGGACTGAGGATTGGTATTGTGAGGATTATTATACCCGCAGCCCCAAGGAAAACCCCCGGGGAGCGGCTTACGGAGATGTGAAGGTACGCCGTGGGGGAAGTTGGCGCAGCTATCCGGCTGCCTGCCGTTTGGCCCATCGTAACCGGGTCTCAGCTTCTTCAAACAGTAATGCTCTGGGGTTTCGATTGGTGCGTGCTGTGGAAAAAACCGAAGAAGAGGGCGACGAATAGCGAGTAGATTCAACCAGCTGAAGGAGGTGAGTGTGGATAGTGTCATTCCAATTTAGAAGGGCACACACTCTCTCTGCGATATACCATTTCCCCAGTGAACACGCGTAGAATATGGTGGGATGTGCGAATCGCATCAATCAAGACTTGTTGGGCTGTTTTAATCTGGAACGACTATAGATCCAGCAGCGTAGGGCTTTTTGTAGCGTGGAGGTGATCCAATCCGTTGCAATCAGACTGAACCGAATTTTTAATAAAGTCGACTTTTTGGTGGAGATCTCTGCCTCCCAGCGGTTTATGAGCGTGCAAGCAACTATAAAATTGGCAGATATTCCGGCCCCTACAGGGTCAAGAACTGCCAGCAGCACTACGCCTCCTCATCCAACTCTTCTTCCTCTTCCTCTTCCTCTTCCTCACCCTCATCCATCTCCTCCAAATCAAAATTGAGCCCCAAGCCCGCATCGGTTACCCGTGCGACAAAACAGGGGAAGGAGACGTCAAACTCCTCCTCTTGCTCTTTTTTCTTCAGTTTGATTTGGGCAACCCCCCCATCCCCGGACTGCAGGTTTTGAGGGCGACCGTCGGTGTGGAGAAAAGCTCCCCCCAAACTGACATCCGTGGTGTGACCCTGGTAGATGGTGCCGTTATCCGCGTGGAACTCCAATGCGGTGATATAGGGCATCCGGTCTTCGCTTCGGGTGACATTGAGTTCCGGCTTGGCCATCGTGTTGGAGTCGGAACCGCTCTCCTCGGTCATGGTCCGCTACCTCTGGGTGGTGGGAAGGTGGCTGCACCATCCTCCCGGAAAAAGAAAATTGACGAGATATCTGGAACTCTAAATCTTTTTTGAGTCACCGGCAACTCTGAGAAGGGCCTGTTTGAACGGGTTTTCTTCGAAAGCGGATTTTTTTGAGAAGATTCCGCTTTGCCGGAAGATTTTACCGGATCAGGGGGGCCGCTTACGCCAAGCTTTTTTGGATGATTTCCACGACCCCACGAGAGAGATTCGGCCTTTCAGAAAGCTGTTGCAACGCGGCCCTCATTCCTCGTTGACGTTGGGGTTCAAATTGTCGCCAGTTGCTGATGCTTTTGCACAGAGAGGCCGCTACCTGGGGGTTCAGGGGATCGATGGTGAGTATCTGCTCGGTGAGAAAACGATAGCCGCTACCCGAAGGGGTATGGAAACGTACCGGATTGCCCCCACAAAAGGCCCCGATCAAGGCCCGAACCCGGTTGGGGTTTTTCAGGGTGAAGGCCGGATGGGAAAACAACGCCTGAACCCGTTGCAACGTCCCGGCCTGAGGAGAGGTCGCCTGAATGGTAAACCATTTGTCGAGCACCAGGGGATCTGCTTGCCAGCGGTCGTGGAATACGGCAAGCCCCGCTTCCCCTTCCTGGGTGCCGTGATGCACCAGAGGGGTGAGAGCCCCCAGAGCATCGGTCATGTTATCGGCCTGTTGAAATTGGGTCATGGCCAGTTGACGAAAGGATTCATGCTCCAAAACCAGTAAAAGATCCAGACAGAGATTTTTCAGGCTGCGTTGACCGGTCAAACTGGCATCATAGCGGTAGGGTTGGGGGGTGGTGTTGGCGTGATAGCTTGCCAGCAGAGGATCGGTCAGCTGTTGGGCCAGCTGGCGGCGCACATGGTTGCGGGCCCGATGAATCGCTTCTGGATGGCCGCTACCCTCCGGCATCAGGGAGAGTAGATATTTTTCTGCTGGCAGGGTCAGTGCCAGGGCGATCAGGCTTTTGTCGAGTTGGTCATCGGTCAGGGTTCGGCCAAAGGCTTCGATGAACGCCGAAGGGATGGGGGGGAATGCCTCCCTTTCATGGTCAGAGGCCAACCCCAGCACCATCCGGGTCATGAGTTCCTGTCCCACCTCCCAGCGGTTGAAGGGGTCCGGATCCCGGGACCACAGAAAGGTCAGCTCCTCTTCGCTCAGATCGCTTTTGAGGCGTACCGGTGCGGAAAAGCCCCGTAACAGAGAGGGAACCACCGGGGTGGGAATCCCTTGGAAGGTGAAGGTTTCCCGCTCTTTGCGAAGCTCCAAAACCCGGCTGGTACCGGTCGGTTGCGCCTCTCCTTGCAGCTGTAGGGGCATGGGGGTTCCCTGGCGGTCGAGGAGCCCCATGGCCAGGGGGATGTGAAAGGAGGCCTTCTCTGGCTGGCCCGGGGTGGGGGGGCAGCTTTGATCCACTGTCAGAGTGAGGGTTTGGCTCTTGGCATCGTGCTTGGAAGAGATCTCCAGCTCCGGCGTACCTGCCTGAGAATACCAGCGGCTGAATTGATCGAGATCCCGCCCGGTGGCATCAGCCATCGCTTGCAAAAAGGCCTCCACCGTCACTGCCTGGCCGTCGTGGCGCTCAAAATAGAGATCCATCCCCTTCCGAAATCCCTCCCAACCCAGGAGAGTCCGCACCATCCCCACCACCTCGGCCCCCTTGTTGTAGACGGTCACGGTGTAAAAATTATTGATCTCCATGTAGGCGTCCGGGCGTACCGGATGAGCGGTGGGACCGGCATCTTCGGGAAACTGATGGCTGCGCAGAAGGCGGACATCCTCAATGCGGCCAGCGGGACCGGACGAGAGCTCCTGGGAAAAAATCTGATCCCGAAAGACGGTGAGTCCCTCCTTGAGGCTCAACTGGAACCAATCCCGGCAAGTGATGCGGTTGCCGGTCCAGTTGTGGAGATATTCGTGGGCGATGACGCTTTCGATATATTCATAATCCTTGTCGGTGGCGGTTTGGGGGTGGGCCAGGACATATTTGGCGTTAAAAACATTGAGTCCCTTGTTTTCCATCGCCCCCATGTTGAAATCATTGACCGCCACGATCATGTAGATATCAAGATCATACTCCCGACCAAACCGCTCCTCCTCCCAGGTCATCGATTTTTTCAGGCTTTCCAGGGCGTGGTCACATTTTTGATGGTTTTCAGGATCCACATAGAGGCGCAGATCCACTTGCCGTCCAGAGCGGGTGGTAAATTGATCCCGGGCACAGAAGAGATCCCCGGCTACCAGGGCAAAGAGATAGGCGGGTTTGGGGAAAGGATCTTCCCAGGTGACAAAATGGCGCTCCCCATTCAGCTCACCCTCTTCGATGGGGTTGCCGTTGGAGAGCAGAATGGGGGCGCTTTTTTTGGGAGCGATGACGGTGGTGGTGAAACGGGCCAGTACGTCTGGCCGGTCGGGATAGTAGGTGATTTTGCGAAACCCTTCCGCTTCACACTGGGTGCAGAAGAGGCCGTTGACATAATAGAGCCCCTCCAGGGAGCTGTTGCCGGCTGGGTCAATGCGGGTTTCCAATTCCAGCTCGAAAGCCTCCGGAACCCGTTGGAGGGTGAGTTGATCGGGGGTGGCGGTATAGTCTGATGGTGAAAGCGCCCGGCCATCCATGTGAACGCTTTTCAGGTTCAGCCCACCACCGACCAGCTCCAAGGATTCGCCATCAACCCCATCCGGATTTCGCCTGAGCTTCATGCGTGCCAAAACCCGGGTTTGGCTCGGGTCCAGGTGAAAGGTGAGCGCCACCTCATCCACCAGAAAGGGAGGGGGGGTGTAATCCTTCAGATAGGTGACGGGATGGCCCATTGTCGGCTCCGATCATAAAAAAGGTGATTCCATGGCTATGGGGGTAGGTCATGGTGGCCATGGGATACATGGCGCCTCTGTGAAAATAGGGTATAGCTCAAGAAATACAAGGCTTGCAGAGGGGAATGGTCGTGGGAAAGGCGAGTCAGGTGGCCGGATGGTTGGATTTGCCCAGGAGATTTATAAAGTGGCTGATCCCTTCCACCGGCAGGCTCAAGGCTTGGGGGTGGGCGGTGAGAGCGGCTTTGGGCATGTCGTTGACAAGAGAGGTGGTGGGGGTTTGCACCAGCAGAGGAAAGCCGTTGGCATGAAAGGAGCGGGCAGCATGGGTGCCATCGGAGCCGGAACCGGAGAGCATCACCCCCACTGGGCAACAGGCCTCCATCACCGCAGATTGAAAAAGGGCATCCACTGAAGGGTGGGGGCCGAATCCGGGTTGATATTGAATGTGAAGAGCCAGATGACCACCGATGTTGCGCCGTACGATACCGCTCAGATTATCTGGAATAAAGGTGACTGTGCCCGGTTCCAGCATCATCCCCGGTTCACCCAATCTGATGGATTGGTGGGTCTGTTTTCGGAGATAGTGGACTAAATTTCCAATCCCGCCACCCGTCAGTTTTTGCGCCACAACGATGGGGAAAGGCAATCCTTCAAGCTTTCGGAGCAGCTGGGGCAAAATGCCGAGACCACCATTTTCAGCACCGATGACCACCAGATCCACCGATTCCTCAATGGTATCGATGGCTTTGATCACAGAGTCTGAGGGGTGGGAAGAGCGGTTTTTTGCCAAGTAGGCCTGGGGGTGGGTCAGGCCGCCATTTCCGTGTTTTTTTTCCCCACTGCCAGGAAGTCCCCGCTCAGCCCAAAAGCGGACTTTACCCGCCAACTCTGCATGCATCCCATCGGCGTCCATGGTTTTTTGTGAAAAAGGCCAAGCCAGATAATCTACGGCACCCACCTCCAGGGCTTTCATGGGATCGGTCATATCGTTGCCTGGGAGGCTGTTGATCAACAAAATGGGGCGGGGATACATTTCGAGCAATTCACGGGTGATTCGGACGCCATCCATCTGGGGGGTGTCTATCCCCAAGGCGATGACATCGGGTTCCAACCGGGAAATCTCTTCCAGGGGAATCCTGCCATTGGCTTTCAGACTACTCACCTGGATGTCGGTTTCGAACTTGAGGAGATTGTGGGTAAAGACCCGCATATAACCAGGTCGATCAATGATCAAAAGCTTGATCATGGTTATTGAGAGAGAGGCCGCTTGGAATGTGTGGAGGGGTGTCTCTGCTTGGGGTTCATGGGCCACTCTCCTTCAGGTGATGGGCATTCCCACCGAAATCACCCAGCTTTCCGGGAGGAGAGTTGAGAGAGGGTGTCCGATTCAACCTGTGGTGTTTCCGGCGATAACCCGTCGTGTCGGCAGTTTGAAGTTACGGGCCGGGAGAGAAGGAAGAGGATGGGGGGAGGGGGGGACCATCCCCTTAAGCCATCTGCTCCCAGCCCGGGGCAAATGAATGCCCCGTCAGATAAAATGTAACAACTGCTGTTCGTATCAAACATGCTCCGGTAGGAAGGTATTGGCCAGTCAAAAACCGTTATCTTCACACCGGTTTGGATTTAAGGTACCAAGGGCTGGATGGTAAAAGGGGGGGGGTGCCATGCCAGCCCTTGGTGGGGACCGTAAGGATCTTACGGTCGTCCTTTGGAATATCCTTGAATGTTGTGTTTCTTCCTTGAGACATCCTTGTGTGTTGTTGCTTCAACTCATCCGTGACTTGCCATAACCTATTCCAGGATTCGTGCCAAGTTTGAAGTTGCAAACAAAACCATTTAAATTCAAATAGATGTGGCTTGACAAGGAGAGCGAAGGCTTGGGAAGGGGGTGAAAAAAAATAGTCCGATTTCCCTGGGAAGGAAAGTTTTTTTTACGGAACCATCTGGAAAAACAAATGGATGTATGGGGGGTGGAGAAAATTTTTACACGAATGAAAAATCACCCCCCCCCTCAGGCACTATTTTTCCATTTTGCGCAATTTATAGTTGAGAGCCTGGCGGGATATCCCCAGCAGGGCGGCGGCTACGCTCTTGTTTCCTTTGGAGCGTTTGATCGCTTCTTCCACCAGGAGCCCTTCAGCTTCTTTCAAGGTGGGGAGACGCCCTTGGGAAAAATGGCACAGGGGGGCTTCGGGTTGACTGGGCAGGGATCTTTGGGCGGTGGGTTCGAGAATGGCCTCCCGAAAGGTTTTCAGGGAGAGGCTGCCGGTTTGATGCTGGGCCAGGGCATCGAAGACCAAAGCCCTCAGCTCCCGAATGTTGCCGGGAAAATCATAAACGTTCAAAAGCTGAAACAGCTCTTCAGGGAGGGGCGGGATGGTTTTTTCCATGGTTTGGGCGGCTTCCTGGAAAAAATGATTGACCAGCAGGGGAATATCCTCCTTGCGATCCCGTAGGGGCGGGAGACGAATTTGATGGGCTGAGAGACGAAAAAAGAGATCGGGCCGAAATTGCCCTTCGTTCATCATTTTTTTTAAATCACGATTGGTGGCACAGAGGATCCGGGCATCGGTCTTTAGATAGCCATCGGCCCCAAGGGGGAAATATTTTCGTTCCTGTAAAAGCCGCAGAAGTTTTACCTGGGAGGATTGTTTGAGATCGCCGATCTCATCCAGGAACAGGGAGCCCCCAGCCGCCTGAGCGATCAACCCCTCCCGATTTTCCGTGGCCCCGGTAAAGGCCCCTTTCCGATGGCCGAAGAGGGTGTCGGAAAACATGGTGTCGTCGAGACCAGCGACGTTGAGGGCTACCAGTTTGCCGGAGCGGCCACTCAAGGTGTGGAGGGCTTCCACCATCGACTCCTTGCCCACCCCGGTTTCCCCAAAAACCAATACCGGCTCGTTGGAACCGGCAACCGCTTCAGTATAGCGGAAGAGGGTCTTCATCCCTTGGCTCTGGGTGAGAATATTGGCAAAAGCCTCTTCATGCTCCAAGCGGTCTGAAAAGAGGCAGTCGGTGAGGGCGCCGACCTTTTTTCGCAGGGTGCGCACTTCAAGCCCCCGGGAGATGGCCGAGATAAAACGATTCTCTTCTACCGGTTTGACCAGATAGTCAAAAGCCCCGTCTTTCATGCAGCTGACAGCCATTTCCACTTCATAGGTGGCGGTCATCACGATGACCGGCACTTCCGGAAACCGTTCCACAATCCGGGGCAGGAGTTCCGCACCGTTGATGTGGGGCATCACCAGATCGAGTACGATGGCTCCAACCTCCTTATTTTCCATCATCTCAATCAGATTGCGACCATCCTCCAACGTGATCACCGGCCCGATACCGTTGGCCCGCAATAAGAGTGCGGAGCTGAAAAGCACCTCGGCTTCATCATCTACCAAAATGACCGGGAGAGGTTTGGGTGAGCGGGACGCCATGAAACTCTCCTAGGCCTCTTTGATCATCCGGGGAAGCCGGATGGTGACCGTTGTGCCACGGTTGGGCTCGGATTCAAATTTCATGGTTCCCTCATGATTACGGACAATGGTGTGGGAGATGGAAAGGCCCAGGCCGGTGCCATCGACATCGGCCTTGGTGGTGAAAAATGGATCGGTCACCTTGCGTAAATTTTCCTGGCTGATGCCTTCTCCCTGATCCTGGATGGTGACCAGAGCCATCTCGTGGGAATCATCCATGCTGGCCGTCACCAACACCTGTCGGCTTCTATCGGGCAGGGCTTGCAGGGCATTTAAAATAACATTAATGAAAAGTTGTTCCAGCTGTAGGGCATTCCCCCGTACTTTGATGGGGCTTTCCGGGACAGTCATGACAAATTGATCAGTCCATTTGGTGATTTGATTTTGCAGAATGGAAATCGCTCCCCGGAGAACTTCCGGCAAATCCACCTCCTGATTGAGTTCCCCCTTGTCCTGGCGGCTCATATGCTTGAGGTTGCCGACGATGTGTTTGATCCGTTGGCAGCTTTTGCGGCTGCCGTCATAGAGCCTGGGGATGGTGGTGAGTGCCTCATCAGCCGGGATCCCACCCAGATAAAACATTCCCTCCTCGATCAGGGCTTTTTTCAAGAAGGGGATGACATCGTTCCACATGTCAGACAGCAGGGTCAGATTAAACTGGATGGCGTTGTTGGGGTTGTTGATTTCGTGGGCCACCCCGGCTGCCAGAACGCCCAGGGAGGCCAGGCGGGCGTTGCGCAGGGCTTGGGCCTGAAGGATGCGTTTTTCAGTGACGTTGGTGCAGACCATCATCACTGAATCCACCTCTCCCTGATGGCTGAAGGGCACCAGCCGGGCTTCCCACCAGGCATTCTCTCCAGTGGAAAATTGGAAGGCATCCGGCTGGCCGTTGTCAAAGGCCTTTTGCACCCCCCGTTGGTAACGGCTTTGATGGACCTGTGGAAGCTCTTCCAGGGGGCATTTTTCCGGTGAGCGGTTGCGAAACAGCACCTTACCGGCCCGGTTGACGGTGGTGATGATATCCGGGGAGTGTTCAAAGAGGGTGCGTAGTTTGGCTTCGGAGGCTTTCAGGCCCAATTCGGCCTGTTTGCGTTGGGTGACGTCGTCGTAGATGGCGACGATTTCACCGCTGGGCAGTTTGTAGACGACATTTTCCACCCACATGGCCAGACGTCCGTCCTGATAGTGGGAGGCGGGATGATAGGCGGTGGTACCGGTTTGATAAACTTGTTGAAAGACAGCCAGCAGCCCCAGTTCCCGAATCCCTGGAAAGGCCTCGGTTACCAACCGGCCCACCACCTCATCTTTGGATGTTTGGGTGATTTTCCCCGCAGCGGCGTTAAAATCGATAAAACGAAAGTCAGCACCATCCCCGACTGATTCATAGACCGCCACGCCACTGTTGAGCGCATCGAACAGAGCCCGGTAGCGCCGTTCGTTTTCTATGATCGCCTTTTCAGTTTTTTTCCGTTGGGTGATATCCCGGAAAATGCCCTGAATAAGCACCTGCCCCTGGAAATGGATGGCGCGGCCCTTGATATCTACGGCAATTTGATGGCCATCCTTGTGAATGACAACCCCATCCTGAAGAAACCCCTGACCGGCTTCACAGATGTTTTGAAATTCCGCAGCGGCCCGCTCCAGCTCTTCCCCTTCGGGATGGAGGTGGTGAAAGGTGAGGCTGCTAAATTCTTCCTGGCTGTAGCCCAGGAGTTTTTCAGCCTGATTGTTCGCCTCCAGCAGGTAACCGGATGGATCCGCAAGCAGAATGGCATCGGCGGAGTCGTTCATCAGGATACGATATTTTTTTTCGGACTGTTGCAGCGCCTCTTCTGATTTGAGACGTTCATCCATCTGTCCTTCCAAAATCCGATTGGTTTCGTTCAGGGTCAGGTTGGCTTTTTCGAGAATCGCCCGATTTTCCCGTTCCTGCTGGACCAACATGGGATCCAGGGCCAACTTTTTCACCGTAAACCAGACTGCGGATCCCAAAAGGATGATGAAGATGGCAAAGATCTCTACCAGCCCCCGGGAAAGATAAGAGAGAATCCGCTCGGTGCCGGAAAGATCCAGCTGGAGATAAAGATCCAGGTAGAGCCCGTCATTGAGATGAATGCGCTCCACAAGCCGCAACGTATTGTCAGGCTTTTTTTTCCGGGAATAGTGCATCAGTTCCGCTTGATTCCAGGAAACAGCCCTGAGAGAGGCGATGTGTTGGTTGTGACGGGCGATGTTATTCAAAAAGACCGCAGCGGAGGAAAAATCCCCTTTAATCAGGCTTTCCCGCAGGGAAGAGCTGATCAGGTCGAGTTCGACCTGGTGGTGAAATCGGGCCTGTTTTTTCAGGAGGGATTGCTGCTGGTAATAGACCGCCCAGATGGCCAGCGAGGAGAGAATAAGGAGAATGACAAAGAGGGCCAGGGGGAATCGCCCTTGGGATTTGCTTGAGGATGGGGAAAAGGTCTCCTTTTCGTTTGGTGTGGTCATGAGGCCGCTCTTTTACCCAGGGTAGAAGCCAAACGGTGGCCAAAGTGCTGCCACGGTTGGGGAAGAGTAAAATCAACAGCTGACAGGGGAGAGTGTGGAAGGAGAGGGAGGGACAGCCAGGAAGCTGGGTAGGGGGATTCCATCGAACCGGTGACGGTGGTTCGAAGTGGGCAGCTCAGATGAACGGCTGGTTTCCAGTAGTGCACGCTCCCCCCCTGGCATCCCAATCATTTCCCCTGGCTCTATTTTTAGCACATAACAAGGAATTCGGGAAGCTTCCCACCCAATTGGAATATTTGAGTGATGGGCGGCTTTAGGCCGGGAGCCGGGCGGTTTTTTTGGGAAAGAGAGGGAAATGGCTGGAAAAGAGGCGTGGAAACAGCCGGCCCCGCCGCTTTTGTTTCCACCCAAAGCATCCTTTGATCAGATTTAAAAAAGGATTTTTTCGATGCCTTGCTCTTTGGCCTCGGTGATAAAATTTTTCCGCCAATCGTGACCCAACAACCTTTCTGCGACCTCCACGGCCAAAAAGCGTGCTGTCACCGGCAGATCGTTGCGGTAGCGGTCCAGCCCCTGGAGGCAGGAGGGGCAGGTGGTGATGATCGGGATGGGTTGGTCGGCCTCCCCATCCTGAAGAGAAATCCCAGTCTCTCCTTGGATCTCCCCTTTATTGCCCTTGGGATTTTCGGGATTATTTTCAGCCGCCCCATCAACGGGTTGGGTCATTTCAGCCATGCCCTGCTGGATCAGCTCGGCCTTGCCAAAACGGACCTGGCTGGCGATATCAGGCCGGGCCACGGCAAAGGTGCCCGCTTCACCACAACAGCGGTCGGTCAAAGTGGCCTTGCCCCCGAGAAGAATTTCGGAAATTTTTTCGGGCTCGTGGCTGCGGGAGGGAGAGTGGCAGGGGTCGTGAAACAGGTGTGCCCCGCCTTTGGTGGTGTTTTTCGAAGCTTGGGATCCCATCCCCTTTTCAATCAGATATTCGTGAATATCCATCAGGCGGCAGCCAGGAAAAATTTTATCGAATTCATACTGTTTCAGCTGGCTCAGGCAGGTGCCACAGGAGATCAGGACGGTTTTGATATCCAGATAGTTCAGATGGTTGGCGATACGATGAAACAGCACCCGATTGGCCGTGGAAATCTCCTGGCTCAAAGCTTGATTGCCGGAAGCCGCCTGGGGAAAGCCGCAGCAGAGATAGTTGGGGGGGAGGACGGTTTTGACCCCGGTATGATAGAGCAGGGCCAGGGAGGCCAGGGCAATGTCGCTGAAAAGCCGCTCACAACCGCAACCGGGAAAATAGAAGACCGTCTCCTCTGTTTCATTCTCCTTTTGGGGATCCTGGAGGATGGGAATGCGTTTATCGTCCTCGATTTCAAGCAGGGCTCGGGCTGTTTGTGACGACAGCTTGGCTGGCAGAGGCTTGTCCAGGAGATGAATGACCTGATTTTTGATGGAGGGTCGGCGGCGAGTGGCCCGGGGAGGGGCGTCCTTGCCCGGAAAGGGGAGGGCATGCAGCATTTTGCATCCCAGCCGCTGACCGGCGTAGCCCCAGGGAATAATCGTGCCCCGGGCTGCCCGGATCACCTGGGGGTTTTTGGTGGTGAGAAAAGAGAGGGCCGACCGGCTGCCGAAACTTCCCCCTTTGTGGCCCCGGGATTTGAGAATTTCCCGCATGTGGATGGTGACCTTGCCAAAATCGATATCCACCGGGCAGGGGGTTTTGCACTTGTGACAGACGGTGCAGTGATCCGCCACGTCGGTCATCTGATCAAAATGGTGCAGGGAGAGCCCACGTCCGGTCTGCTCCTCGTAAAGGAATGCCTCAATGATGAGACCGGCTGCGAGAATTTTATTGCGGGGGGAGTAGAGCAGATTGGCCCGGGGTACGTGGGTGGTGCAGACCGGTTTGCACTTACCACAGCGCAGACAGTGGCGGATGGCGTCGTTTAAATCTCCCAGGGCACTGACTTGCAGGATCAGCGTTTCCTGCTGCACCAGGCGCAGGGAAGGGGTGTAGGCTTCGGCCAGACCGGAGCCTGGCAGGAGCTTGCCGCGATTAAAATGGCCGTGGGGATCGATTTTTTCCTTATAGCGAGCAAAATCAGCGATCTTTTCCGGGCTCATGTAGGCAAATTTGGTGAGGCCAATCCCGTGTTCTCCGGAGATATCCCCATCCAGTTCCCGGGCCAGATTCATGATCCGGTCCACCATCTGCTCCGCTTCCCGCAACATGGGATAGTCGTTGGAGTAGACCGGAATATTGGTGTGGACGTTGCCGTCACCGGCATGCATGTGCAGGGCGGCGAAGAGGCGGCTTGCGCGGATCACCCCGTGAATCTGGTCGAGCTTTTGGTGAATATCAGCCCATAAATCACCGCTGAAAAGATTTTTCAGGGGCCGCTCCACCTCCCGTCGGTAGGAGATGCGCAGATCCCGGCGCAGGAGCAGATGGAGAAGGGTGTCACCGCTTTTGCGTTTGGCAAAAACATAGGGTGCAATCAGGGCGCTGTTTTCATCTGCGCCCTGGTCGAGATGGTCGAGAATGTTTTGCCAATAATCCTGAACCTGGCTCAAGAGATCCAGGGCAGCGGTTTTTTTGGCGGCGATGATCTCTTCGCTCTCCTGGCTGGCCGGATAGCCGGGGGGAAGGAGGTGCCGGAATTCCGCTCCTTCGAGAAACTGACGGACCCCGGCGACGATGGCCAGTTTGTTGGAGATGGATTGAATGATGTTGAGCCGCTCGATGCCAGCACTGTATTCAGCGAGGCGCTCCAGGGGAATGACGATATCTTCGTTGATTTTAAAGGCGTTGGTATGGGCTGCGATGGCAGCGGTGCGGCTGCGGTCGGCCCAAAACCGGGCGCGGCCCTTGGGGCTTGTGGCGATAAACCCTTCTCCCCCCCGGGCTCGGGTCCGCTCAACAATAAAAGCGACAGCTTCGGCCACTTCAGCTTCATCTTCCCCAGCCACATCTGCCAGCAACACCATCTTCGGTCGCTCCCCCCGAGGGGATTTGGCATTGTAGCCCACGGCTTTAACGTAACGTTCATCCAGATGTTCAAGCCCCGTGCACCCTACCTTGGGGTGTTGGTCGAGATGTTTTTTGGTCTCGACAATGGCGGGAACCGCTTCGGACAGGTCGGGGTTGAAAAATTCCAGACACACCGTATGGGTGTGTTGAGGCATTCGGTGCAACACGAAAACCGCACTCGTGATGATACCGTCACACCCTTCCTTCTGTACGCCAGGCAGCCCATCCAGATATTTGTTGGTAACATCCTTGCCCAAACCCGGCTTGCGGATGCGTTCGGAGGGAATGGTGAGAATTTCCGGTTCTTTTTGGGGAGATGCACCATTCAGGGGCAGATGTTTCAGTTCAAAGCGAACCTCTTTGAGGTCATGAATTTTCCCCAGATTGTGGTCCAGGCGCGTCACTTCAAGTTCGTGGCCGTCGGGCATCACCATGCGCCAGGAGAGCAGGTTATCCAGGGTGGAGCCCCACATCACCGCCTTTTTACCCCCCGCATTCATGGCAATATTGCCGCCGATGGTGGAGGCATTTTGGGAGGTGGGATCCACAGCAAAAACATAGCCGCTACCCTGGGCGGCTTCAGTCACCCGGCGGGTCACCGCTCCAGCCCCTACGGCCACTGTGGGGACAGGTTCCGATACGCCTGGAATGGTCCGCAGGCGAGGGGTTTCAATGGTGTTGAGCTGTTCGGTGTTGATCACGGCGGTGTCGGCAAAGAGCGGCACCCCCGAGCCGGTATAGCCGGTTCCGCCCCCCCGGGGAATGAGGGTGAGTCCCAGGTCAATGCAGGCCTGGATGATGGGGGCTGTTTCGGCCTCATTTTCCGGTGTGATGACCACAAAGGGGTTTTCCACCCGCCAGTCGGTGGCGTCGGTCACATGGGAGACCCGTCCCAGTCCGGAAAAATCGATATTGTCCTTACGGGTGATGCGGGAAAGTTTTTTCAGCGTCTGCTGTTTTAAGGCATCTTCCCGGGGAAAACGGGCCGCAAAGCGAGCCACTGCCTCCTGGCAGCGCGCTACCAGGGAGAGCACCAGGGCGTGATCCTTGGCTCGGGCAATGATCTGTTCCAGCCGCTGCTCCATCTCTGCGACCAGGCTGTGGAGCCTTTTGGGGTCGGCGAGAAGATTTTCCTGGATGATGGGATTGCGGGAAACCACCCAGAGATCCCCCAAAATTTCGAAAAGCATGCGGGCGGATCGGCCCGTACGTCGTTGGCCTCGCAGCTCTTCCAATACCTGCCACATGTCGTGACCCAAAAAGCGGCCTACGATCTCTCGATCAGAGAAGGAGGTGTAGTTGTAGGGGATTTCGCGGATACGTGGAGAGGCGCTTATCATTGGGATTTATCGAAAATAGGTTGTGCTCGCCGTTTTCAGAGGCGGCATCGAATGGGGCCGGTGGTTGGAGACCGTTGGGTCAGGGGTGAACGGCTCTGCTTGGTTGACGAGCCAATCATCCTAACTGGAAACGGAAGCTCCTTCTGGCCCAAAAGCATGTGGACATTCACCGTCAAGCCTGCTGAAACGATCTTGAGCTGGCAGGAACTCTCTTTAAACCATCTGGAACTCTTTTGGCTTCCCTTGGAACTCTTTTGGCTTGAAGGAACTCTATCGAGCCTGAAAGAGTGTGACAGCCTAGAGCCTGGAGTGGCTGGAAAGCAAGTTACTACCGAATCTCATCGGCTTCCAGAACGATCCCGGGTTTGGGTTGGGTAGGCTTGGGTGGACTTTGGAGCGGCCAGGTGAAGTGGACGAGAGTCAGGAACCACCCATATAGCGCAGAAAATATTCATAATAATTCTCCACTTCCCTTGGTTGAGGTGAGCGTGTCTCGGTTTCTCATGCCGAAATAGAGTGGGGTTTTCCACTGCTGACACCATCCCCTGTTCTGGATTGTTTGATCCCATGTAACGGCATGGCCGATTTGTCAATCAGAATGGTGAAGGGGGAGCCCATTTTTTTCAGGTGACTCCAAAATACCCTGATTTTCAGTCTGAACCGAAATTTTGGTGGCTCATGATTTCATCCCGAAGAAATGTTGTAGAATACATGAGAAAAAAGCTGAAATCAGGTGGATAAACGAATGGAATTTTTGGGAAACGATGGCAAAGTGGTCTTTAAAAGATTGTCTTTCAAAGGAATAAAAATATATATCAGACAGATAAATAGGGGGCATTTTTAACTGAAAGGGCTTTCAAAATGATAATCTATTTTTAAATATAATCCAATTTGAAAGGAGACCTGTTCTATTTGTCAGAGAAATGGAGTCTATTTTTGTGTGATTGTTTGTGACATTTAAAGGGCTGGCAAGATGTCATTGATGTGTTTAGAATGCTTGACAATGATTCAATCTCGTAATATTTAAATCACTCATTGTGACAATAAAGTGGATTTGGAGATGTAACCCATCCTATTGGTAAATTGGCTGGGTCGAGAGCCCAAGGAGGGGAAGCCGGTCTGGCGTCAAATCGTCGTAGCCATAACCGGTTTTTTAAGTGCTTTATCATCGCTTTTCTGGCTACACCACCCCCCTCCAAATCCGGCAGCCGTCCAGGGATTTTTTCCTGACAAGACGGATAAGCGGCTCTGATGATCGCTTCTGATCCGCCGGAAACGATCTATTATCTACCGGCCCTTGGGTTGCATTGTAATATTTCTGTGTTGCATTGCAATGTTTTTGTGTTGCGCTGCAACATTTATATACCGAATCATCTTTTAATTGCTGGGATGGATTCGGAATTTGAGAGCTGTGGTGCTTTGGTTTTAAGCGGCTTGTGGGATCGTTCCAACACGGTCTCACCCTCCCAAGGCAACCACAAAATGGGCTTTTGGGAAAATGAAAGCAAAAACCCGAACCAGCTCTAAATGCCAACCAGCGCGCAACCGTCAGAATCGTATCTGCTTGTGATCACCGAATGATCATGACCCGGCTGCGCAACCGTGGAGTTCATACTAATGAGTGAAGCGAAAATTTATCCCGTACCCGAAGCCACCGCCAAGCGCGCCCTGATTGACAAAACCCAATATGAGGCGATGTATGCCCGGTCGGTTGAGGATCCGGAAGGGTTTTGGGCAGAGCAGGCGAACACCTTTGTCGATTGGTTCAAACCATGGGACAAGGTGATGGACTATGACTACAACAAAGCGAACATTCGGTGGTTTGAAGGGGCCAAGGTCAACGTCGCCCACAACTGCATCGACCGCCACCTGGAAAAAAGGGCCGATCAGGTCGCCATCATCTGGGAGGGGGACGACCCCAACGTCGACAAAAAGATCACCTATCGTGAACTCCACGAGCAGGTTTCCCGATTCGCCAACGCCTTGAAGGCCCGCAACATTAAAAAAGGGGATCGGGTCTGCGTCTATATGCCGATGATTCCCGAGGCCGCCTATGCCATGCTCGCTTGTGCCCGCATCGGTGCGGTCCATTCGGTGGTCTTCGGCGGGTTTTCCCCTGACGCCTTGCGGGATCGCATTCTCGACTCGGACTGTCAGGCGGTGATCACCGCTGACGAAGGGCTGCGAGGCTCCAAGTCGATCCCCCTGCGCAAAAATGTCGATGCCGCTGTGGCGCAATGCCCCAACGTCCATACAGTCTTTACCGTGCGCCACACTGGTGGAAACATCGCCTGGCAGGAGGGGCGGGATGTTTGGTACCACGACGCCATTGCCGCAGCGGATCCAGACTGCCCTTGTGAGGTGATGGATGCCGAAGATCCCCTGTTTATTCTCTACACCTCCGGCTCCACGGGAACCCCCAAGGGGGTGTTGCACACCACCGGCGGTTATCTTCTCTATGCTGCGATCACCCAGAAATATATTTTTGATTGTCAGGATGGGGATATCTACTGGTGTACCGCCGATGTCGGTTGGATTACCGGCCACACCTACATCCTCTATGGACCCCTCGCCAATGGTGCCACCACCATCATGTTCGAAGGGGTGCCCACCTATCCCGATGCCGGTCGTTTTTGGCAGGTGATCGATAAGCACCAGGTCAATATTTTTTACACCGCCCCCACCGCTCTGCGCTCGCTGATGGGGCAGGGGGATGAACTGGTCAAAAAAACCAGCCGCTCCTCCCTGCGCCTGCTGGGGAGTGTGGGTGAGCCCATCAATCCGGAAGCGTGGGAGTGGTATTTCCATGTGGTGGGTGAGGGGCGCTGCCCCATCGTCGATACCTGGTGGCAAACCGAGACCGGGGGCATCCTCATCACCCCGCTCCCCGGAGCCATCCCCACCAAACCAGGCTCTGCCACGCTCCCTTTCTTCGGCATCGTTCCCGAGATTGTCGATGGCGACGGCAAGGTGCTCGAAGGAGAGGCGGAGGGCATCCTCACCCTGACCCGCTCCTGGCCCGGTCAGATGCGGGGGGTCTATGGAGATCCGAAACGTTTTTACGACACCTACTTTTCCCGCTTCCCGGGCTGTTATTTTCCGGGTGACGGCTGCCGTCGGGACAAGGACGGCTACTTTTGGATCACAGGCCGGGTGGATGATGTCATCATCGTCTCCGGCCATAACCTGGGCACCGCTGAAATAGAGAGTGCCCTGGTACTGCACAAAGATGTCGCCGAAGCGGCTGTGGTGGGTTACCCCCATAATATCAAGGGGCAGGGGCTCTATGCCTATGTCACCCTGATGACCGGGGTAGAGGCTACCGAAGCGCTGCGCAAGGAGCTGACTTCCCTGGTGCGCAAGGAGATCGGACCCATCGCCCATGTGGATATCATCCAATGGGCTCCGGGTCTGCCGAAAACCCGTTCCGGCAAAATCATGCGGCGCATTCTGCGCAAAATTGCTGCCAACGAACTGGAAAACATGGGGGACACCTCAACGTTGGCAGATCCATCGGTGGTGACCAATCTGGTTGATAATCGACCAAACAAATAGTCATCACCGCCACTCCAGCCGGGGTGTTTGATGCTCTGCACTCCATTTTCCGACCTGTTTTTTCTGGGTCCATGACAGGGATTTGGAGCGGTTTTAATCCCGGTTTGGATATTTTTGCGAAAACGAGCCTCTTGAACGTTCAGAGGCTGGCTGAAATCAGGCTCACATTCGCCAAAGATATTCAAACCCCACTCGGATAAAGGACTATCAACAATGAGTGACCAATCATCTGGCTCTGGTGAAGCCTATTGGAAGGCCAATCTACGGCTGATGCTCGCCTGTTTGAGCGTCTGGTTTGTGGTTTCCTATGGATTCGGCATTTTGCTGGTGGATGTGCTGAACAACATACGGATTGGCGGGTTTCAGCTCGGGTTCTGGTTTGCCCAGCAGGGTTCCATCTACACATTCGTGGTCCTGATTTTCATTTATGCCATCGGCATGAATCGGATCGACCGCAAATTCAACGTCCACGAAGAGTGATTTGGGAGCTGATATCATGGAACTTCAAACACTGACTTATATTATAGTTGGGCTTAGTTTTGCCCTCTATATCGCCATTGCCCTCTGGTCTCGGGCCAGTACCACCGGTGAATTTTATGTGGCGGGCAAGGGGGTCCACCCCATCGCCAACGGTATGGCTACGGCAGCTGACTGGATGTCTGCGGCCTCATTTATCTCCATGGCCGGTTTGATCGCCTTTCTGGGCTATGGTGGTTCGGTTTATCTCATGGGTTGGACCGGGGGCTATGTGCTGCTGGCAACCCTGCTCGCTCCCTACCTGCGTAAATATGGTAAGTTTACGGTGCCTGAGTTTATCGGTGGCCGTTACTATTCCAAGACCGCGAGCCTGGTGGCGGTGATCTGCCTGATCTTTATCTCCTTCACCTATGTCGCCGGGCAGATGCGCGGTGTGGGTATCGTCTTTTCCCGCTTCCTGGAGGTGGAAATCCTGACCGGTCTTATCGTCGGTATGGGGGTGGTGTTCATCTATGCGGTGCTGGGAGGGATGAAGGGTATCACCTACACCCAGGTGGCCCAATACTGCGTGCTGATTTTTGCCTATACGGTGCCTGCGGTCTTTATCGCTCTGCAGATGACCGGTGAATTTTTGCCCCAGATCGCCTTCGGTTCCACCTTGGTAGATGGCTCCGGCTTCATGCTGGATCGCCTCAATCAAGTGGTGACTGATCTCGGCTTTGCCGAATATACCAAAGGCAACAAGTCCACCATCGACGTCTTTTTCATCACCATGGCCTTGATGGTGGGTACGGCGGGTCTTCCCCACGTGATCGTGAGATTCTTCACGGTGCCCAAGGTGCGTGACGCCCGTAGTTCTGCTGGTTGGGCCCTGCTTTTCATCGCCCTGCTCTACACCTGTGCTCCCGCCGTGGGCGCCATGGCCCGCATGAACCTGGTGGAAACCATCCAGACCGGTCCCGTGGGTGAGGTGACCAGCAACATCGAGTATGAAGCCCGACCCGAGTGGATCAAGCGTTGGGAACCGACGGGTCTGATCAAGTTTGAAGACAAAAATGACGACGGTCGCATTCAGTTTTATAACGACAAGAACCCTGAATTCGTCAAGAAGGCCGATGAGTATGGCTGGAAGGGCAACGAGCTCAAAGTGGACCGGGATATCATGGTGCTGGCCAACCCGGAAATCGCCAATCTGCCCAACTGGGTCATCGCCCTGGTGGCAGCCGGTGGTATCGCTGCTGCTCTCTCCACGGCGGCGGGTCTGTTGCTGGTGATCTCGGCAGCCATCTCCCATGACCTGATGAAGGGGATCTTGACCCCGAATATTTCGGAAAAAGCGGAACTGCTGGCTGGCCGTATCGCCGCAGCCGTGGCCATCGGAATCGCCGGTTATCTGGGTTACCATCCACCCGGCTTTGTGGCCCAGGTGGTGGCCTTTGCGTTCGGTCTAGCCGCTTCCTCTCTCTTCCCCGCCATCCTGATGGGCATTTTCAGCAAGCGCATCAATCGGGAAGGGGCCATTGCCGGTATGCTCACGGGTTTGATTTTCACCATGGGCTACATCATCTACTTCAAGGGCGTTTTCATCGAGCCCATGGCCGCCAACATTCCGGCCAACTGGTTCCTGGGTATCTCCCCTGAGGGGATCGGTGGCGTAGGTATGGTGCTGAACTTTGCCGTAGCCTTTGCCGTTTCCAAAGTGACCCCCCCTGTTCCCCAAGAGGTCCAGGATTTGGTGGACGACATTCGCGTTCCCCGGGGTGCCGGTTCAGCTGTGGATCACTAGGATGTGACAGGATGTCAGGTCAGGTGCTTCCCCTCTGATTTTGAGTAAGCTTTAAGAGGGGGAAGGCCACACCTTCCTCTCATCTTTTTCATGCTGTTTAATGAGCCCCGGCGATTTTTTGTCGGGGCTCATCTGTTTTTATCTCTGTTATTTTGTCGCTGTATTTTGATTCTGTGGCCGTTTCATTTTGAATCATGGCCCGGATTCATTGATTCTGTTTTGCAGGATGCATTCATTTTGAACCCGGGTGCTTTTATTCTCTTTTGGGATTATTCCCAGAGAACCATCGCAGTTCACCCCAGCAGTCACTTTCATTCCCCTCAGGAGTTTTCGGCATGGATATCGAGCTGATTGAAATTCATGATTTTCTTTCATCCTGCCCACCATTCGACATCCTCCCTGCTGAAGTGTTGGAAGGGCTGCCCGGGCAGTTGACCATCCGCTATGTTCGGCGGGAATCTCCCGTCATGGAAGCGGGGCAGGTGTTGGATGCCCTACAGATTATTCGCACGGGTGCGGTGGAGATTTATTTGAAGGATGGCAATCTGCTCACCCGTTTGAACGAGGGAGATATCTTCGGCGCCCAGACCCTTTTGCGGGGTCGGACCATCGTCACCAATGTTCAGGCCATTGAGGATTGCCTGATCTACCAGATGCCGGCTGAGATTTTTTTCGATTTATGCCAACAGTTTGAGGAGTTCAAAGCCTTTTTTGGCCCTGTGGGGGCGGATCGACTGCGGAGTGCTCTGCAGCGGACGGAAAGCGGTTTTAGTCAGCCTTTCGACTTGATGGGTGTTGGCATGGAGGTATTCCTCAGCCGCAAGCCTGTCGCTTTACCGCCGGACGCCACCATCCAGGAGGCGGCCAAGATCATGTGTGATCAACGGGTCTCCTCCCTCCTGGTGATGAAAGGGCATAGGCTGGTGGGGATTGTCACCGATCGGGATCTGCGGGAACGGGTGATCGCCGCAGGTCGGGATACCAGCCAATCCATCAAGAAGATCATGACTGCAAAACCGGTCACGCTGGGGGTTCGTCGCACGGCATTTGATGCCCTGATGACCATGGCCCAGAACAACATCCACCATCTGCCCATCCGAAATCGGGATAAGGTGGTGGGTGTTGTCACACCCCGGGATCTCAATCGTAATCAATGTACCTCCGTGGTCTATCTGGTGCATCAAATTTCCCGCACCAAGGACGTTGGTGACCTACAGGAGACCTCTACCCGGACCTCGGAGCTGTTGGAACAGATGGAGTCCAACGGGGCGACGGCGGATAGCATCACCCACGCTTTGACGGTGGTGGCTGACAGCATCACCCGGCGTCTGCTGAAACAGGCGGAAGCCAAGCTCGGCCCGCCGCCAGTCCCCTATGCCTGGATGTCGGCAGGCTCCCAGGGGCGCAACGAAATGACTGTTCAGTCAGACCAGGATAACTGTCTGCTGATTGATGACCGCTATAAAAAAGGCAAACACGGGGCCTACTTTTCCGCCCTGGCCAACTATGTCTGCGATGGTTTGAAAGCCTGTGATTATGCCTATTGTCCCGGGGATGCCATGGCGGTCAATCAGGTCTGGAGGCAGCCTTTTTCCACTTGGCGCAAGCGTTTTTTCAGTTGGATCCGGGAGCCTGATCGAAACGCCTTGATGCTGGCCAGTATCTTTTTCGACCTCAGCTTTGTGCATGGGGATGAAGCGCTTTTTTGGCAGCTGCGCTATGACGTGATTGAGGAATCCTCGAAAAACCGGATTTTTTTGGCCCATATGGCGTCCAATGCTTTGTCCAGGCAGCCACCGTTGGGTTTTTTCCGAAATTTTGTGCTCATTCGGGGGGGAGAGCATGACGACACCCTGGATCTCAAGAAAAACGGCGTTATTCCCATCGTCGATCTGGCCCGGGTCTATGCTTTGGACAGGGGGATTCAGGCGGTAAACACCCGCAGTCGTCTGGAAGCCGCCCGGGAGGTGGGGGCACTCAGTGCATCGGGCTCCCAGGATTTGCTGGATGCCCTGGCCTTGATCAATGGTACCCGTATCCGCCACCAGGCACGCATGATTCGAGAGGGGAAAAAGCCCGATAATTTTGTCCATCCCGAGGAACTTTCCAACTTTGAACGCCAACATTTGAAAGATGCCTTTTCCATCGTCCAGACCATGCAGTCCTCTCTGGAACAGCGCTATCAGGTTTCTCGATTCATGTGATGGGAATCTCAGCTGATTTATGACCAAATTGCTCCAAAAACCGGCCATTCTCGAAATGCGCAGGCGTTGGTTACTTCGACGGGTGCCACCGGGGGTGTTGCGGGATTATTTATCCATCCCGTTTCCATCGAGTTCTCAAGCGTATGAAAAGATTGATTATTTGGCTTTGGATCTGGAGACCACGGGGCTTGATCCAATCCGGGATGAAATTTTAAGCGTCGGTTTTGTGCCGATTCGGGCGTCGATGTTGCGATTGGCGGAGCGGGGTTATCACCTGGTGCGGCCCAAACAGAGTGTGCCGGAAGCCTCAGCGGTGTTGACCGGCTTGACCGACGATCACTCTGCCAAGGGAGAAGCGTTGTGCCCGGTTTTGGAAGAGGTGATCCAAACCCTCACCGGTAAGGTGCTGGTGGCCCATTTTGCCCGTCTGGAGACCGGTTTTCTCGATGCCGCCTGTCAGATCTGCTACGGCTTTTCCCTGCCGATTCCAGTGGTGGATACCCTGGCCCTGGAACACCGTTCCATGCAGCGACGCAATCAATTCCCCAAAGCCGGAGAGCTGCGTTTGGCGGCTTTGAGAACACACTACGGTCTGCCCCGCTACAAAGCCCACAACGCCCTCTCTGATGCCCTCTCCTGTGGGGAATTGTTCCTGGCGCAAACCGCTCATCGTGCGGGTCGCGGAAAATTGCTGTTAGGTGAGTTGGTATAGGGAAAGATCTGGAATGGTTATTCTGGCACGCTCGCCTCTGCCTGAAAAATTTGAAAATCGTTGCGGCCCCGATTTTTAACCTGATACATGGCCAGATCCGCTTTTTTCAGCAGCTCTTGTGGATTTTCCCCGTGGTCGGGAAAGAGGCTGACACCGATACTGGTACCGATGTGGCAGGCATGCCCTTCCAGGTGAAACGGTGTGGAGAGGGCTTCAATAATTTTGTGGACCACCGGTACCACGGTTTCAAGATCTGAAAAACCGTTCATGATGACGGTAAATTCGTCTCCCCCCAAGCGTGCCACCACATCCGATTCCCGCAGGCACTCCTTGATTCTTTCCGCCACCGCGATGAGCAGAAGATCGCCGATGTCGTGGCCCAGATTGTCGTTGACCGCCTTAAAACGATCCAGATCCATGAAAAGAATCCCGAGCATCTCTTTGCCTCGCTTCGCCTGAGCGATGGAGACGGAAAGATGTTCGATAAACTGCATGCGGTTGGGTAGTCCGGTCAAAGCGTCGTGGCTTGCCATATATTGCAGGCGCTCTTCGGCTTGGCGTTTTTCGGTGATGTCGAGGCCGGTGCCGATGATGTGATGGATGGTACCGTCGCTGTTGAGGGTGGCAGAGTTATACCAGGAGATCAGCCGTGTGGAGCCATCTTTGCGCACCCAGTGATTTTCGTGCACGTGGGGAAAATGGCCAATGGTGAGACTTTGGAATACCTCTTGAACTTGAGCAATCTGGGGGGGGGGCAGGAGGAAATCCCAAACGAAACGCCCCAGCGCTTCTTGTTCTGAATAGCCGGTCAATTGTTGGCAGGCCTCGTTGAAAAGAATGATGTGTCCCTCCTGGTCCAGAACCACCACCAGCGCTGGCGCGGTACGCAGGATGGTGGCGCTGAATTCCTGTTCTGCCCTAAGCTTGGCTTCGGTTTGGCGGAGGTCGATGAGACCGGCCAGGGTGTTGGCGACGGCCGTCAGGAAGGCGTCTTCTTCGGGGTTGTTGGGGTGGCCTTCGGGAAGATAAAGATTGAGCACCCCCCGCACTCGATCCTTGGCCAGGATGGGTACACAATAGTGGCCATGGGGTTGAATGCCGTCATAGTGGATGTCGTGGCGGTGATCCAGGTGGGAAGAGAAGAGAATTTTACGACTTTGAGCGGCGCGACCACACAGGCAATATCCCGGTTTGATACGGGCACAGGAAATGAGGAGTCCAGCTGCCAGGCCTTTGTTGGCGTGCAAAACCAACTCCCCGGACTCTTCATCCATCAAAAAAATGGAGCCCTTGTATTGGACTGAAAGCCAGGGGACGGAGAGGATGATGTCCAGGGCTACTTGAAGTTGTTTTTCCAGGGAGAGGGGTTCCAGGCCGGTTTCGAGAAGGGCGCTGATGGAGACTCGGGATTGCAGCGCCCGGGCTTCTCTTTTTTCCAGTTCGTGAAATTCGGTGATGTCGCTTACAGTTCCGGACATCTGCAGTGGTTTGCCGTTGGCATCACGGTTTACCTGGCCGATTTCGTGTACGACCCGTTGGCTGCCATCCGGGCGGATGATTCGGTGCTGAATGTCATATTTGGTATCGACATCATTCAGACTTTTCTGCACCGCCTCCTGAACCCGTTCACGATCATCTGGATGAACGATTTCAAGAAAACCGGACAAACTGAGAGCATCCACCTCCGGTTCCATCCCGAAAATACGAAAGATCTGTTTGGACCAGATGATTTCATTGCTGGCAATGTCCCAATCCCAGTTGCCCATATGGGCAATTTGCTGGGCATGGGCCAAGCTGTCGGCATTTTTTTTGACTCTGATTTCACTGAGATTCAATTCCCAGTGGTAGCCGATGACGATGCCAAGAATGACCAGTCCGATGGCCAGGGTGAAAAATCCAGCATCCCAGCCTACGGGTGGAGAGTGGGTTCCGGTGAGGGGTACGAAAACCGCTGCAGCCATGGCGGTATAGTGGAGCCCACAGATGCCTCCGCCCATGAAGGCTGCACTCAGATATTTGGTGCTGATTCGAGGAATCTCCGCCTTTTGGCCGATGTGGAAGGTAAGGGAGAGAGCGATGGCAGAGGTGGCGACAGCAACAATGATGGAGAGCAGGAAATAGTCGAGGCGGTAGTGGAGGGAAGCGGGCATGCGCATGGCATCCATACCGATATAGTGCATGGCCCCGATACCGCTCCCCATGAGGATCGAGCCCAGAATCAAATGGCGTCTGGAAAAAGTGGCCGAACTTGCCAGTCGTAGAGCCAGATAGGCACTGAGTATGGCGGCCAGCACGGAGAGCAGGGTGGTGAGGGGTTCGTAGAGCACCGGGGCGGCCATTTTCATAGCCATCATCCCCACAAAATGCATGGCCCAGATGCCACACCCCAGAGAAAAAGCCCCGAGGGTCAACATGCGCCGGGCAGCTGGTGTGCCCCGCACCGAAGCGATACGGCTGGTGAGATCAAGGGCGGTGAGAGAGGCCAAAAAAGCCACCGCCAGGGAAAGAATCACCAACCCCCAGTCGTGACTGGTCGTGAGCGCATTGGCAGGCAGCTCATCAAAAAGAAAAAGGTGGGTGGAAAAGTGCATGGGGCAGCCAATGGCAGTGTCGAAATGATCCGATTAAAAGCACCATTCTATCCAATGCCGCAGAAAAAAACCACTTCGATGGGGTTTCAGGCTCCCTGGGCGTTGCGTTGTTTTCAGCTTTTTCCTTATCCAGGCCCCTGCTGGAAGGCCATTTATATCAGAGATAGAGTCATCTGACTGTAGCGCCTTCCTCCAGCCACAGGTAGGCCTCTGATCGCCATGATGGTGGCCTTTCCTGGATCAAAAATTTCAGGGATCACCTTGGTTCCGGTTGCCATCATTATCGTAGGTTCAGGGTAAAAGCTGGCTTTATCAATGGGCTTATCAACGGGCTGATAAGCGTTCCATCACCAATCACTTGTCAAGATTGGTTTGGATCCCGATAGCTGGATGCTTTTTGTTTTCATGGTGAAAAATCAACGCGCTCATTTGCAAAGAGGGCGTGTGGCAGGTAACGTGAAGGGGTTTATATTGACAGATTACGCAATATCATTTTATCACGGCTCCATTTTATGGTGAAGGAGGTCAGGTGAAACCTTTGACCTATTTGTTTCAGGCCATTTTTTACCCGCTTGTTCCCAAGAATCGAATCAGACCATCCTCCCTTTTGGTGAGTACGTTCCTGGGGATTTTTTGTCTCATCTTGGGGGCTTGTTCTGCCCAGGCCGATGAACTCCAGGAACTCCCCATCGGTACTTTTGAATTTCCCCCCTACAACTATACCGAAAACGGTATGGTGACCGGAGCCGGTACCGAAATTTTTACCGAGGTGCTGCGGCGCATGGGCTACCGCGCCAAAATCACCAGATATCCCTGGAAACGCACCCAGGCGATGGCCGAGCGGGGGGAAATTGCTGGCATGTTTACCTTTACCAGTAATCCCCAGCGGGCCGCCGTCAACCATATCACCGAGCCTTTGGGGGTGATCTACGACGTCTTTTTCAAGCGCCGGGCCGATGCAATCCATTGGGAAAAAATCGATGATCTCAAGGGCCATATCATTGGTGCCACCGATGGCTACAACTATGCCCCGGTTTTTTTGAATCCCTTAAAATCAGGTGAGCTTAAGGTGGATCTCATCGCCTCCCAACACCCTGAATTGGTGCACCTGAAAAAATTGGCTGCAGGGCATATTGATCTGGCCATCTGTGAAATCAGCTTGTGCGGCCACATCATCCGCAAGAGTACGCCCCAATTCGATGCCATCGATTATATCGATCATAAGATCGGTCCAATCCGGACCTTTCATGCCGGTTTTTCCAAAAAGTGGCCTGGCTCCAAAGAGCTGCATGCACGTTTTAATGAAGAGCTTGGCCAATTTGCCCGAGAGGGTGGCCGAAAGAAGATACATCAAAAGTATCACTTGACCGAAATTGATTGAGTTCCATTCCTTATTTTAAACGCGAAGGACCATTTTATGAGGTGGGGATTAACTTCCTTCCGTGCGTATCGCCACAAGCAGCCACTGGCTTACCGCCAGCTGTTTTACATCCTGCTGTTCAGTTCGGCCATCACCCTGCTCAGTACGGCGATTCAGCTGTTTTTGGATTATCGATCCGATGTTGCCACCATCGAACACCGCCTCGATTTGGTACACGATACCCATCTCCACAGTATCATCGGCAGCGTTTGGGATTTGAGCGAAAGCCGCACCCAAACTTTGATGAACGGCATCCGCCAGTTTCCCGATATCGAATATTTGGAGGTCCGGGAGCCCAATGGTGCGCTTTTCGCCAGTGTTGGCCAACCGCCTCACAGCGAGGGGATTTCCAAAGCTTATGCCCTCAATCATACCAATGTATTAGGGGAAAATACCCGCCTGGGTACCCTTACCGTCACGGCGGATCTTTCCGGGGTTTATCAACGCCTACAGGACAAGGTACTGGTCATTCTTACCACCCAGGCCATCAAAACCTTCCTGGTTTCCGGATTCATTCTGTTTATCTTCCAAAGCTTGGTCACCCGTCATCTGGCGACTCTGGCCAACCATGCCCGAACCCTCAACCCCGAACGCCTGGATCCACCCCTGGTGCTGGATCGGCCTCCCTCTCCGGAGGAAAAACGGGATGAGTTGGATCAGGTGGTGGAGGCTTTTAATGAGATGCGCCTGCGACTGAGGGAGGTGCTGGAAAAACGCGCCAACCTGGCGACAGAGCTGCGCCAGATGAATCATGAGCTACGCCTGCACTCGGATAAGTTGGAAATGGGCAACAAGCAGATCAGCGAGCAGGCGGCCCAGTTGGAGCAATATCGGCACATCGTCCAAGCCTCCGGTGATCTGATTTCCCTGCTCAATACCAGCTATACCTATATCTTGGTCAACGATACCTATCTCCACTATCACGCCAAAACCCGGGAAGAGATTGAGGGACATACTGTCGCTGCTCTCCACGGTGAAGAGGCGTTCCAGTATATCCAACGCCAACTGGATCGCTGTCTCACCGGGGAGCAGGTGAACTATCAACGGGAGTTCCCATTTCCCGGGTTGGGTGTCCGCTGGATGGATATCTCCTACCACCCTCTCCAGGACGGTTCCGGCAGGGTGGTGGGGGTGGCGGTGATCGTGCGGGATATCACTGATCGGCGTCGGGCCGAAGAAAATCGTCTGGAAAAGGAGGCTGCCGAAGCCACCAGCCGCGCCAAAAGCGAATTTTTGGCTACCATGAGCCACGAAATTCGTACGCCTATCAATGCGGTTCAAGCATCGATCCGTCTGTTGGAACAGATCGGCGGCCATGGAAAAGAGGCTGAAAAATATTTCGATATCATTACTTCCTCCAACAAAGCACTCCTGGCGCTCATTGATGATGTACTGGATTTTTCCCGTATCGATGGTGGCCACCTGGGCTTGAATAAAGAGGTGTTCCGGCTGGACAAGCTGATCTCTGAGGTGAAGGGGATGATTTCCGAGCTGGCCCAAGCCAAGGGATTGATGCTTGTCTGCCGGGTGGAGGAAGAGTGCCCCAAATTTCTTCGGGGAGACCCGGTTCGGGTGCGGCAGATTATCTGGAATTTGCTGCAAAATGCCATCAAATTTACTGAGCGAGGGGCGGTGCATCTGACGGTGAAGAGGGTCTCCCTCACCGAGAGCCATGTGAGCCTCTCCTTTGAGGTGGCGGACACCGGGATCGGTATCGAACAAGAAAAACTGGTCGGATTATTCGATCCATTCGTCCAGGGGGACTCCTCCTCCTCCCGTCAGTTTCGCGGGGTGGGACTGGGGCTCGCCATCTGTAACAAGCTGGCAGGATTGATGGGGGGAGAGATTACGACGGAAAGTGTCGTTGGGGAGGGCTCTCTTTTCTGTTTTCGTGCCCGGTTCGAACACACCTCTCATCCCGAATTGACTGCCACCGGCTCATCCGTCGTTTCCCTGCTACCGTTGACGATTCTCTATGTGGATGATGAGCCGGTCAATCGACAGGTGGTGCAAGCGGTGCTGGAAGCGGAGGGACACCGGGTGACACCTGCTGAGAGTGGTCCGGTTGCCCTGGAAAAGCTCAATGGGGCCACCTTTGATTTTATTCTCATGGATATTCGCATGCCCGGTATGGATGGCCATGAAACCGCCCGGATCATTCGTCAAAACCCCGAGCACGCCACCATTCCCATTATCGCTTTTACCGCCGATGTCTTGAGGGGGGCTGATGGTCAGGCCAATCAGGTGGGAGAGCTGGATGGCTGGGTAGCCAAACCCCTGGATATGGATGAATTAAATCGAGTGGTGAGTCACGTGTTATCAAAACAAAAAGCCCCAGAGAAGCCCAATGGTGACGGATTAACCAACTCTTTGGGCGCCGCCGTTGAGGAAGTCGGGGTGGGGAAGAGTGAAGGGGTGGGGAAGAGTGAAGGAGAACCACCAGCCCTGTTGGATACCAGGCATCTGCGCTTTTTACAGGAAAAATTGGGCGAAGATACTTTTGCCAAAACTTTGTCCCTCTTCAAAGAGGAGGGGCCAAAGCTGTTGAATGCCCTCCTGAATCATCTCTCTTCCGGTGATCGGGTCGAGCTAAGGGAGAGTGCCCATCGGTTGAAAGGTATGGCCCGCTCCCTGGGTTTTTTCCGCTTGGCTGAAGTGGCGGGCCTGTTACAGGAGCAAGCCGAAACAGGTGAGGCGGCGGCCTTGGCGGGTCTTGTCCGGGTGGCTCAAGCCCATTTCAATCGCTCTTTGGAGGCGCTGTCGGCTTTTTTGGATTGATCGCTTCTCTAACCTCTCCCCTTTTGGGGAGGGAGAGGTTAGAGGATTATCCGTGGTCAAGATCCATCCAGAGCTATGGGTTAAAACCGTTCGAATTCATCATCATTCCCTCCAGCAGCCTGCCAGCCTGGGTCACTGTCTTGATTGACGGCTGGGGAGGGCAGAGCTGCCCTGGAGCGTTGCGTAGGGAGAGCGCTGGCAGGAGGGGCACGCCTTGGAGAGGCACCACCCTGGTCCCGGGTGCGGAAGAAGGTCATCACCTGTTGCAGGGTGTCTGCCTGGGTGGAAAGCTCTTCGGCGGTTGTGGCCATCTCCTCAGCGGCTCCGGCATTTTGTTGAATCACCTGATCCAGCTGGCCCATGGCTTGGTTGATCTGCCCCGCCCCTTGATTTTGTTCCGTATTGGACGCCGCAATCTCCTGGACCAGTTCAGCGGTTTTTTGAATCTCCGGTACCAGATCGTTGATGATGCCCCCGGTTTTTTCTGCCACACCGACACTGGAGGCAGAGAGTTGACTGATCTCTCCAGCAGCGGCCTGACTGCGTTCAGCCAGTTTTCTGACTTCGGCGGCCACAACGGCAAATCCCTTGCCGTGCTCCCCGGCCCGGGCAGCCTCGATAGCGGCATTCAAGGCGAGCAGATTGGTCTGCCGGGCGATCTCCTCGATGATGGAAATCTTACTGGCGATCTCCTTCATGGCTTCCACAGCTTGCACCACCGCCTTCCCGCCATCGGCGGCATCCACCGAGGCTTTTCGGGATATCTTTTCGGTTTGCAGGGCGTTGTCGGCATTTTGCTGGATGTTGGAGGCCATCTCCTCCACGGCTGCGGAGGTCTCCTCAATGGAGGCTGCCTGCTGGGTGGCACCCTGGGACATGCTTTGAGCGGCGCTGGCAAGCTCATTGGAGCCGGACGCGACGGAGTTTGAGGCGGTGCTGACCTGGGAGACCACCTCTTGCAGTTTGGCCACCATCTCATTCAAGGCGGTCACCAGTCGGCCTGTTTCATCCTTTTGATCGATATCGAGGCTATGGGTCAGATCGCCCTTGGACACCTCTTGGGCAAAGGTCAGGCTGCGCAAGATAGGCTGGGTAATGGAGCGGGTGATGAATAGCGCCAGCAGGATTCCCAATATGGCAGCCGCAATGGAAATGCCAGTCACCGCAGAGCGGGTATCAATGGCCCCCTGGATCATCACTTTTTCGCTCATGATGTTGTTGTTGGAGGTATCCACCAGGGCGTGAAGATGGTGTTGCACCTCTTCTAGGTGGAGCTGGGTTTCCGTGGCAAAGATGCGCCCCACCGCCTCTTTGCCAGCCAAGGCATCACTGGCCTGTTTTTGGACCTTTTTCAGATATTTGCGTACCTGGGCCAAGGCGGTTTTGACCGGCCCCTGATAAGCCTCCCGGGCGGCGTCAAACTGCCCTTGCCGCAAGGCATCCCTGACCTGTTCTCCAGAGGCGTGCAGGTGGCGGTGGGCTGGCTCCAGCTCGGCCATGTAGGCTTTTTGTTGGGGATCCATGGCGAGCATTTTTTTGGCCCCTTCGCCATAGATAAATTGGCCCATGGAGCATTTGGTTGGATCCAGCTGTACCGTCAAATCATTCTGGTGAGCAAGAATGGCGCTCTGGACTTTTTCCGACCAAGCCAGGTGATCCGCCTCTTTTTGGGCCAAAAAGGCAGGCAAGGAGGCGTCCGCCGGTTGGTAGGATTTTTGGATTTTGTGAGCGGATGCGTGGAGCTCTTCATGGGGTTTGCCGATGGCATCCAGGATCGGTTTCAGGGCTGGGACCAGTTTTTCAGCTTGCCTGCGACCTTCACCATAATACCATTTGCCAAAGCCACATTTGGTGTGGTCGAGCTGCACTCCAAGTTCATTGATCGTATCATCGCTGATGAAGGCACTTACCTGGTTGGCCCAGTTGAGATGGTCCACCTCCCGTTGCAGGATTTCACTGCGCAGTTGGTTGCCGCTGACCACTTCCAGGCCGTTATCGACGATCTCGGAAATTCCGGTAAAAGCCCAAAAACCGACCACACCCAACAGCAGCAGCACGCTGCCGATACCAGTGAGAATTTTTTTGCCAAGGTTCAGGTCGCGCCATCTCATCAGGCCAATCTCCTTTTTGGAAATTTATATCCACTCATATAATAATGTATATAAATTTCATTCTTCAGGTCACGGATCATTTTGCTTTTTCTCCAGAAGAGGCTTGTTGATTCGGCTAGTCTGGAAGAAACCCTGGAAAGGTTGGGGCAGGGGGGATTTATGGAGAGGGTAAAAAGTGAACCCCCTGTCCCCCCTGTCCCCCCTGTCCCTCCTGCCCTCCCGGAAAAGACAAAGTGGTTTCCGGGGGGACAGGGGTGTTTTAGCTGATCATGCAGAGCGGGAAAAGGGGGGTTAAAATTTTTCGAACTCGGAGTCGGAGCTATCGTTGCCACCCATATCCAAACTCACGCCATTTCCTTGCTGAGGTGCGGGAAGGGCTTGTCTGGCTGATTGCCCCCCTTGAATCTGCCGGGTTGGGGCTGATCTGGGGGGGCTTCGCCGTTGGGAGCTGTCGATCTTGAAGAAAGAGGTGGCCTGGATCAGGTCAGCAGATTCACTGGAAAGATCGTCCGCTGTTGCGGACATCTCTTCGGAAGCACCCGCATTTTGTTGAATCACCTGATCCAGCTCTTGCACGGCGCCGTTGATCTGTTCAGCGCCCTGGTTTTGTTCCCGGGAGCTGGCGGTGATTTCCTCGACCAGTTCAGCGGTTTTTTGAATGTCCGGGACCAGCTTGGTGAGCAGGCTTCCGGCTTTTTCAGCCACCAGCACGCTGGAGGAGGAGAGCTGATTGATCTCCCCTGCGGCTGATTGGCTGCGTTCGGCCAATTTTCTCACCTCTGCGGCCACCACCGCAAATCCCTTGCCGTGTTCTCCAGCCCGGGCTGCTTCGATGGCGGCATTCAGGGCGAGGAGGTTGGTTTGCCGGGCGATCTCCTCGATGATGGAAATTTTATCGGCGATCTCCCGCATGGCGGTGACCGCTTCGGCCACGGCTTTTCCACCCTCCTGGGCGTCGTTGGCAGCTTTGCTGGCGATCTGTTCGGTCTGGACTGCATTGTCGGTATTTTGGGCGATATTGGAGGTCATCTCCTCCATGGCAGAGCTGGTCTCTTCGATGTTGGCTGCCTGACGGGTGGCACCATCGGCAATTTTGGAGGAGCTGGCAGAAAGCTCTTCACTGCCGGTCGCGACGCTTTCAGCGGCGTTGACCACCTGCCCCATCACCTCCCGCAGTTTGGCGGCGGCTGTGTTGAGCGCTTTGCCTGCCTCACCGATTTCATCTGTGGTGACCACCCGAACGTTGGCGGACAGATCCCCTCGGGAAAATTTAAGCAGTCCCCCGAGAATGTCGATTACCGGCCCCTGGACATAGGTCTTGATGACGATAAAGAAGAGGAAGCCACCCACCAGGAGAGAGCCCAGAACCAGTCCCAGCACTTTCATGCCGGCAGCGGTTTTGATCTCGGCCAGTTCCGACAGGGGGGCGGAGAGGGTCAGGATGCCCACTTGATCACCTACCTGCCAATTTTCCAGATCAAAGCCAAAAACATCCTTGCTGTCACCGATGGGATTGGTGCCAGAATGACCATGACAAACCAGGCAACCGCGCTCCGCCTTGATCTCCTTGGCAAAGATGTATTGGCCGGTTTCGGTATCTTTAATGGAGAGTTCGCTCTTACCTTCACGCTGCATCTGATCCATCAAGCGCAACTCGCCAGGGGTGGCCTGGGCCTTGGGGTCTCTGGGACGGCTGCGTTTGGCGGCTCTCAAAACAAACCCGGCCTCTTCAGCCGCTTTTATTCCCGACTTCAGCATCACGATGACTGGAATCACGCCGTGCAGTTCGGTTTGTCGGGCACAGGCGAGTCTGGCGGCGTTGGAGCTCTCCTTGCGGCATCTTTGAGCGGCTTCCCAGATTTTGTCTTTGAAAAACTTGCCTTCCCAGGCATCCCCAACGCTTTTGCGGATGACATCCCCCTGGTTGAGGATGGCTTTGGAGACCAAAGATTTTTCATGTTTGAAATCGTTGACGATCTGAGACATCAGAACGAAGCCGACGATGGTCATGGAAATGGCAAAAACCACCGAAAACATACCGATGATTTTTTTGGAAAAACTCAAGCTCAAGAACCAGTTCATCTTTAGCTTTTTCCTCTTCAGTCCAGTGAATGGCAACAATCCGGTTGTTGAGGGGGGCTACATAAAAATCGGTAGAAGTTTGGTATATCGGCAGCTCTTCCCATTGATGGCGGGAAGTCTACTATATTGAATGCGTCAAGCAAATTTTTTTTGTTTAAGATTGGAGCGATCAGGATTTCCATCAAATGAATGGAATAAATGCTGGTTGGAACGCCAGCTGGAGCCATTTTTCATGCTAAAACCGGAAAAATCAGGGAGGGGGATTTTTTTGGGAGTGGTCTTGCTGCCAAACGGATCAATCGAGATATGGACAAAGAGGTGGGGATCAATTTTTTTCGTCGGTGGCCATGATGAAGCGCAGTTCCACCCGCCTGGAAAAGGCCTCACCCCGTTTGGATGCGGCATAACCCCCGATACGAAAGAGGGAGCGTCCTTCGGGGTTGCGAAAGTGATCCAGGGCGGGTTGGTGGGCCAAGAGATTCAGAAAGGTCTCTCGGGCGCGCTCGGCCGCCAGACGCCAATTGGCTTGAAAGCGCTTGCTTCCCGGCTCCGCAGCGATGGAATGGCCGTCGATCACCACCGTTGCCAAATGGACGGGGCTGTCCGATTTTTCACATCCTGTGGGGCTCCCCACATAGGCCGCAGATGAGACATAACAGGGTAAAATTTTGGCCAGAATATCCGCCAGTTGGCCCAGGACGGCACTCTGTTCGGGATTGAAGGTGGTTGTCCGGGGGGTAAAATCGAACACCCCCGGCAGGTAGAGCACACCGCTTTCCCGATTGGTCCAGGAGCCGATTCCAAGTAGCGCCAGTTCATTACCCAGTTGCGTGAGGAGTCGGTTCAACTGGGCGTCCACCTGCTGGGCCTGGGTTGTCCTGGGAATGTGGGCTTTGGCTACCCTTCGGGGTAGAGGCGTGGGTTGAATGGCCTGGGGTTGGATGGTGGGAGGGGTGGGCCGTTGGCTGACAGGTGGCGGTTTGATGGCCCGGGAGGGCGGTTGAACAGCTGGGCGCGCTGGGGGTTGGGGTGTGATCACGGGTGATGGTTTGGTGGCCACCTTGACTGGCTGCCGGGGGATGGGTTGGTCCGGGGCTTGGGTGACTGGATTTACCACCATCCCAGGCGGTAATGGTGGCTGAACACTGGCTTGGCCGGAGTGGTAGGCCTGGGACACCTCCCACTCCAACTGCTGGGAGGTGTGGTGATTGGAGAGCCCCAGGCCCCATAAAAACAGAAACATGGCCATAAAGAGCAGACCCGCCACTCCAACGACGATCAGAAACACCGGAGAATTGTATTCAATCCGGATCATGATCCTCTACCCATCCTTTTTAGGGGGGAGGCCGGGTCTTCCGTGGGGGAAAAGTTCTCTGATTTTTGAACGCTCCTCCTGACGACGTCTTTCCAAAAAGGCTTCCACCAGTTCCGGCATGGACTTTTCATGGCGTGTCATGGGCCGGGGCGAAGGGGTGGGCTCGGAATCGGACTCGGACTCATCCTTCGGGGGGAAAGTCATCTCCTCCAGCGTGCTGCGCAGGGAGTTGGCTGTTTTCAAAAGCCCCCGGTCCAGTTCCGCCACTTTGGGAACATCCTCTTCATAGGGAACCATCAAGGCACTGATCCCCTCCCCGAAGTCCCAGATCAAGCCCACAACCCGGGGATCAGTCACGGGTGTGCCAGCCTGGAGGTGGGCAATGAGCGTTTGCAGAATATCGTTCAGGGGCGCGGCACGATAGCCGAACTGATCTTCCAGATGCATGAAGATCCGCTTTAACAGCTCCAGCAGCGTACCCCCATCAATTCCTCCCGTTGTTCCGGAAAGTTTCAGCAACATCTGCTCCAGGCTACCGGTATTCGTAGCCTGATGCTCCAGAAGCAGGGGATCTTCTGCGTCCGATACCTCTTTTGTTTCCCCAGAGGGTGTTTGGGGCTCTTCCAGGGGTTCAGTTTCGACCACTGCCGGTGGTGGCTCCACAGGTGATTCAGCCGGCTTGGTAGCCTCGGAAATGGCCGATTTGAGTCTTTCTTCCAGGGAACTCCCCAGCTCTTGGGCGGCATCCTGAAGGGCGGCGGTCACCTGCTCCTTGGAAAGTCCTTCCGGAATCCAGTCGGCCATTTCCGAAAGGGCTGAGTGGATCACCTCCTCCAGATCTTCCGATACCTGATGGGTTTCGGCCTTCACCATGGCACGCACCTGATCTTCAGTGCTCATACCCTGGCGCAGGGATGCCATCAAACGCTCAGTCTCGGTTTTGACCACCTTTTGCACCTGATCTTCGGTGCTCATATCCTGGCGCAGGCTGGTGGCTAAACGTTCTGTTTCCGCTTTGACCGCTTTTTGCACCTGATCTTCGGTGCTCATACCCTGGCGCAGGGTTTCAGCCAGGCGGTCTGTTTCCGCTTTGACCACCTTCTGAACCTGATCTTCGGTACGTATATCCTGGCGCAGGGTTTCCGCCAAACGATCGGTTTCCCCTTTGACGGCTGCCCGCATCTCCTGCTCGGTACCAAACTCAGCTCGCAGGGTATCCACCAGATGTTCAGTCTCCCCTTTCACCACAGCCCGAATTTGCTCCTCGGTGCCGAACTCAGCGCGCAGGGTATCCACCAGGCGCTCTGTTGCGGCGGTGATCAAGGTGTGCATTTCCGGCACGGTAGCGAACTCAGCCCGCAAGGCATCCACCAGATGGCCAGCTTCTGCCCGCACCACCGAACGCATTTGCCCTTCGGTGTTGAGGCCTGCCTTTATTTCAGCACTCAGAGGCCCGGTCTCCGCCCGTAAGGCGTCCACCAGATGGCCAGCTTCCGCCCGCACCACCGAACGTACCTGCTCTTCGGTGTTGAGGCCGGCTTTTATTTCAGCACTCAGAGATCCTGTCTCTGCCCGGAGTGCTCCTCGAACCTGTTCCTCAATGGCGAGCCCCTGAATGACTTTATCCACCAGTCGATCGGTCTCAGCCTTCACCACCGAACGTACCTGCTCTTCCACGGCAGGCCCTCTCCCCAGGGTGGCAATCAGTCGATCGGTTTCAGCCTTCACCACCGAACGCACCTGCTCTTCCACGGCAGGCTTGGTATCCAGGGTGGCAATCAGGCGATCTGTCTCGGATTTCACCACCGAACGCATCTGCTCCTCGGTGTTGAGTCCAGACTGGATTGCAGTGCTGAGTGGAGCGGTTTCTGCCCGCACGGCGCCCCGAACCCGATCCTCAATGGCGAGGTTTTGAACGATCTCATCCACCAGGCGATCGGTCTCGGCTTTCACCACCGAACGCATCTGCTCTTCCATGGCAGGTTCGGTGCCCAGGATGGCGATCAGTCGGTCGGTCTCGGCCTTCACGACCGAACGTACTTGTTCTTCCACACTGTGCTTGGCATCCAGCGCTGCCATCATGCGGTCGGTTTCACCCTTGACCACAGCCACAAACGGCTCGCTGTCCGAGCTTGTCTTCAGGGTTTCAGACACTTCCCCCAAAGCCACTTCCAGGCCCCGGGTGTGGTCCAGCAGACGCTCTCCATGGAACGACAGGGTGTGATTCATTGCATCTGCCGTGGGCAGGGAGGCGAGTCCTTCGGAAATGCGATCTCCCTGGTCCTGCACCACCGAGATCAATTCCTGACGCAGAGGGGCCAGATTGAGCTGTTGGGCCAGACGTTCCCCCTCTTCCCGTACCGCTTCCAGAACCGGCTCCAGTGTCAGCCGGTCATTTAATTCACCGAGCAGACGTTTGGTGCCCGTCTGCATCACCTCTTCGAGCAATCCAGCGATGGGGCGATTCCCCAAACCATCGAACAGCCCATCTGCCTGCTGACGGACCGATTGGACGATCTCCTTGCGGAAGCCTTCCAGATCCAACTCCCGGGTCAGTCGCTCTCCCTCTTCCCGAACAGCACTCAGCACCGGAGCCAGGCTCAACCGCTCGCTCAGCTCCGTCACCACCCGGGTGCTTTCCCGGCGGACGGCTGCGGTCAAGGCAGCCTCTGAGGGACGTTCGGCCAGCTGGTTGCTCAACCGATCGGCTTGTTGCCCAATCAGTCCCTCCACCTCTTTACGGAATGGTCCCAGGTCGAGGGCGTTGGAGAGCCGTTGGTTTTCTCCCTGAATCACTTGGGAGAGGGCTTCCACCGTGGGTTGGTCTTGAAGCTGTTGGCTTAAGCGGTCTGTCTGTTCCCGGAGAGTGGCCACCACCTCTTCCCGGAACGGCCCCAGATCCATCCGCTTGGCCAGATGACGGCTCTCCTCCTTCAAGGCGCTCACGATTGGGTCCAGTGTGAGTTTGCGGCTCAGAGTTTCCCCGAGGGATTCATTTTCAGCCCGCATCAGGGTTTGCAGATGGGTGGTGGTGGGCAGGTTGGCGAGTTTGGTATTCAGACCCTGGCCATGGCGCTCCACGGTATCGATCAACACCTCCCGCAACGAGGACAGGTCAAGGTGTTTGGCCAGGCGTTCGCTTTCGGCTCGCACCATGACCCCGATGGCTTCGCTGGTGGGGCGTTGGGCCAGTTCGGCGTTGATCCGGTCGGAATGGGACTGAACAGCCTGGAGAATAGCCTCACTGGAGGCTGAGGGATCCAAGCGCGCTGCCAGCTGTTCTCCGGCTTCCGATACCACTCGCTTCAGGGTTTGTTCGGAAGGTTGTTGGGCCAGTTTGTCGCTGATCTGCTCAATCTCTCCCCGGACGCCATCGAGCACTTGCTCCTGGAGAGATTCCAGGTCTGCACGATCCAGCTGCAATCGGGCCTCTTCCACCACCTCACGCAAGAGGGTAATGGAGGGCATCTCTTCCAGTTTGCCACCGATCAGGTCGGCCTGATCCTGAACCGCACCGATCATCTCATCGCTGAAAGATTGCAGGCCTTGCCGGGAGAGACGGTCGATCTCCCCACGAATGGTCTGCTCCAGGGCTTCCAGGGAGGGGGGCTGGGAAATTTGGTCAGAGAGACGGTCAATGCGAGCTGAGACCCCTTCGATCACCTCTTTTTGCAGGAGGGCCAAGGATTGATCGGCCAGCTGTCGGCTCTCTTCCCGGACCGCTGAAACCACCGGGGTCAGGTCGATGGCCTCGTTCAGGCGGGTTTTGAGTATTTCGTTTTCAGCCCGCACCACTTCGTTCAGGCTGGCGTCACTTAAGGTGAGGCGCTGGGTGAGGGTTTTGTGGAGCCGGTCGATCTCATTCCTGACGGTACCGATGATCTGATCGTCTGTGGAAATCCGTTGCAGCTCCCGACCCAAGCGTTCACCCGCCCCATCCACCAAATCACGAACCGTGTGGGAGGAGGGCAGTTGGTTTAGTTGTCCGGAGAGGCTTTCAGTCTGCTCTTGTATGGCCCGGTTCAGGCGTTTGCTGGCGGAGTCCACGACCGACTGCACGGCTTCGGGTGTGAGCTGGCGGTCCAGTTTTGTGGAGAGGGTTTGCGCCTGC
>JADFZT010000029.1:51595-53288 GCA_015232395.1 Magnetococcales bacterium
ACCGTTTCTTCGGTGAGTTGCCGGTCCAGTTTTTCGGAGAGGGTTTCCCCCTGTTCTTGGATGGTTTGGCTCAGGCGCGCATTGGCGGAGTCCACGACCGACTGCACGGCTTCGGGTGTGAGCTGGCGGTCCAGTTTTGTGGAGAGGGTTTGCGCCTGCTCCTGGATCGCCTTTTCAACGACTGACCTAATCGCTTCAGGAGTGAGCTGCCCATCGAGCTTGCTGCTGACGGACTGTCCCTGCTCCCGAATGGCTCGATTGAGTTGGTCGTTGCCGGAGTCGACCACCGATTGCACTGTATCTTTGGTGAGTTGATGGTTTAGTTGTCCGGAGAGGTTTTCCGACTGTTCTTGTATGGCTCGGTTCAGGCGTTTGCTGGCAGAGTCTACGACCGACTGTAGCGCTTCGGGTGTGAGTTGGCGGTCCAGCTTTGTGGAGAGGGTTGTGACTTGTTCCTGGATTCCCTTTTCAACGATTGACCGAACTGCTTCATAGGTGAGCTGGCCATTGAGCTTGTTGCTGACGGATTGCCACTGCTCCCGAATGGTTTGCTTGAGCTGGGCGTTGCCGGAGTCAACCACCGATTGCACAGTTTCTTTGGTGAGTTGATGGTTTAGTTGTCCGGAAAGGCTTTGGGTCTGCTTCTGGATGGTCCGGCTAAGATGCTCGCTGGCGGCATCCACAGCTGATTGCATCGCTTCGGGTGTGAGTTGCTGACCCAGTTTTCCAGCGAGGGTTTGCGCTTGCTCCTGGACCGCCTTTTCCACGACTGACCGAACCGCTTCAGAGGTGAGCTGCCCATCGAGCTTGTTGCTGACGGTTTGTACCTGCTGCTGGATGGTCTGGCTCAGGCGCTCGTTGGCGGAGTCCACGACCGACTGTACGGTTTCGGGGGTGAGCTGCTGGTTCAATTTTTCAGTCAGCGTATCGGTCTGTTCCCGAACGGCCCGGAAGATTTCGTCACGGGATGGACCTTGGCTTAGCTGTTGACTCAAACGGGCACTGGCCGCATCCACGATGCTGCGTAAGGTTTCAGGAGTGGGTTGTTGATCAAACTTGCCAGTCAGGGTGTTTCCTTGCTCCAGAACCGTTTGATTCAGCTTCCCACTGACGGCATCCAGAGTTTGTTGCAGATCTGTGGAGGTGGGTAGTTTTTTCAGTGTTCCTGTCAGCTCCACCCCTTGTTCCAAAAGAGCTTGGCTCAGCTGTTCGGTGACGGTATCCAGAGCTTGTTGCAGGGTTTCGGAATTGGGCTGTTGGGCCAGCTGTCCGGAGATGGTTTCTGACTGTTCCTGAGCGGCCTGCCTCAACTGCTTAGTGGCTGAATCAATAACCGACTGCAAAGTTTCGGAATTGGGCTGTTGGGCCAACTGTCCTGAGATGGACTGGGACTGCTCCTGGGTGGCCTGCCGCAACTGCTCGGTGGCGGAATCAACGATGGCCTGCAACGCTTCGGAAGTGGGCTGTTGATCGAGCTTGCCGGAGAGGGTCTCGGATTGCTCCTGAGTGGCCTGCCTCAACTGCCCGGTGGCGGAATCAACGATAGCCTGCAACGCTTCGGAAGTGGGCTGTTGATTGAGCTTGCCGGTAAGAGTTTCGGACTGCTCTTGAGCGGCCTGCCGCAACTGCTCGGTGGCTGAATCAACGATGGCCTGCAACGCTTCGGAAGTGGGCTGTTGATTGAGCTTGCCGG
>JADFZT010000030.1 GCA_015232395.1 Magnetococcales bacterium
TCATTCCCGCGAATGCGGGAATCCAGGGTGCCAGACACGAAACTTTCCAAATCTTGCTTCACTTTCAACAAAATACCGACCTTGCTGAAGGTTTTGTTTTTTCCTTGAGGGTTGTGATTCTCTCTCTGGATCCCCGCCTTCGCGGGGATGACGAGTCAGGGAAGAGTGTCCAACTCTGAGGTAGACCTACTATAAAATGGCACATCAGTCTTGATTGATGCGGTTCGCACAGCTCACCACATCCTACGCATGCGTTCCCCCCCAGAGAGATGAACAAAAAAACCTTGAGAGAAGAGAATTCCCCCCAAGGTCTTTTTTAAATCCCTTAAAGCCAGAAACGTTTTTAGATCGGCAGGGCGTATTTTTTAATGCGGTAGAGGAAGGTATCCCGGGTGAGACCCAGGAGTCTCGCAGCCCGGGTTTTGTTGCCCCGGGTTTTTTCCAAGGCCTGATGGATCAGATCCTTTTCCAACTGCTCCAGGGAAATCCCTTTGGCGGGCAAGTGAAACGGAGAAGCCATCCCTTTTTCACCGCCACCACTCTCCGGCGTTAAAATTTCCGTCGGCAGGTGACCGGGACGCACGGTTTTACCGGAACAGAGCACCACCAGACGCTCACAGAGATTGCGCAACTCCCGCACATTTCCCGGCCAAGGGTGCTGCTCGATCAAACCAAAAGCCTGGGCATCGATTTGAGGGGCGCTCAGTTGATGCTCCCGGGCAAATTGGGAAATAAAACGCTCCAGCAACAGCTTGATATCTCCCTCACGCTCCCGCAGGGGAGGCAAGGCCAAAGGCACCACGTTGAGGCGGTAGTAAAGATCTGCCCGAAATTTGCCTTCCCGAACCTGAGTCAGCAGATCCCGATTGGTCGCTGCCACCACCCGCACATCCACCCGTTCCGGGGCAGGACTCCCCACCGCCTGGGTTTCGCCGGATTCCAAAAACCGCAGCAGCTTGGGCTGAATGGAGAGAGGAATTTCGCCGATTTCATCCAGAAAGAGCGTACCCCCCTCTGCCGCTCGAATGGAGCCTGTCTGGTTGGCAATGGCTCCAGTGAAGGCGCCCTTCAGGTGACCGAAAAGGGTGGATTCCGCCAAGGTTTCCGGCAAGGCCGCACAGTTGATGGCGACAAACGGACCCTTTGCCCGGCGACTTTCTTTGTGGAGATCCCGGGCGAGGAGTTCCTTGCCGGTGCCGGATTCGCCGGTGATGAGCACACTGACATCCGTCGCTGCCACCACTCGGGAGGAGCGCAGTACAGCCTGGAATTCCGGGGCGTTGCCCCAAAGGTGTTCAGACATGTTTTGTTCGCTTTTCAAAAAGGAAACCACCATCGCTGGATAAAATATATCGCTCGCTCAAAAAAGGGAGAGCCCCTCCAGAGAGACCACCCGGATGACGATTTGGTTCCCACAAAAATCGGGATGCGTCATCACTGCCATCAAGCCGGGACTCAGTGTCCATCGATCCCAAATAGACTCAATAGATTGTGCCAGGAGGCGTGTCCGGGGTCGTGACCGATCAGTCCCAACGTGACCAAACCCAACAGTATCAGTATAACACCCAAAATTTCCTTGATCCAGGACAAGTTGGACCAATGCAGCACCCGTCCCGACACCAAACCCGCCACCAGGGTCACCGGTAGTGTGCCCAGGCCAAACCCGAGCATCACCATGCCGCCACCAAAAAAACCATCGGCACTGGCAGCCATAAACAGGGCGGTATAGACCAAACCACAAGGCAACCACCCCCACACCACCCCGAAAAGCCCGGCATGCAGGAGGGTTGAAGCGGGTAGAAAACGCTTTCCCACCGGCTCGATATGACGCCAGAGAAGATGACCCACCCGCTCGATCATGGCCCAGCGTTTAAAAAGCCCCACCAGATGCAGCCCCAACCCCACCAACACCACAGCCGCTAAAGCCTGGGCGATCAGGTGACCGTGACGGGGGCTTAAGGCTTGAAACAGGGACTGCCCCAGATTGCCGATGATCAGACCTGCCAGAACATAACTGCCGATGCGACCGATATTGTAGGCGATGAGATAGCGAAACAGGCGTGGGGGATTATTGCGCACCTCGGGGGGGAGGCTGAAGCTCAACGCCCCGATGATCGCCCCGCACATACCCAGGCAGTGGAGGGAACTGACAAATCCCACCAGCAAAGAGATATAAAAATGATGGTCGGGTTGATCCAACAAGAGAAAACGCGGCTCCGGGGCTTAAAGAAAATTCTGACTGGGGTGACAGGGTGCACGCCTTCACCACGACAAGCGCGCCCCACTTCAACCACTATCTTGATTCACTGAGCCCCACGAAACAAGCCCCCATGCCCGAAAGAGTGCCACGATCCCTTTCAGGCTACCCCCAATCTCCCCTTTAGTTATTCTCCACAGGAATCAGCCAGCCCACGAAAAAAAAGCCGCCGAACCCAAAAGGAACGGCGGCCAAGGAGAGCTAACTGTGATGAAGCATTAGTTTTGGGGCGGGGGAGTCCCTTTGAGCATCAGGACAAAGCCGCCATCCCGCTGGAAGGATTCGAAAGTGATGCAACCGTCCTCATCAACTTGAGAGACCTGGGGATGCGCCCCTCTCTGCCTGAGGAGTGCTTCATGAATTTCACGACCATCGGCGATCTCAAAGCAAGCCCGAATCGCCACATTCGATCCCTCGGCACTGGCGGTATAGGCGGTGAAGGTGGCATCCGTGGTCAAAACCTCCTCACCAAAAACCGAATAGAGACGGGTATAAACAGTGGAACCATCTTCCGGGAGATCACTCACCGTCAACCGGGTTTCGGTGGTCTGGCTGCCGCCATAAATGTCATATCCACCCTCGCTGGAGCCCACATCCAGCTCATAATAATCAGCGCCGACGTTGTCCCAGGTGAAAGTCACTTCGGTGCCCTTGAGGGTATCGTCCACAGCAGGCCGGGTGATTTCAGCAGCGACCGGCTCGGCATCGCCCAAATAGCCATCCATCCAGTCGTCATACATGGAAACCCGGGTATAGACCCCATAATAATCAGGCATGGCACAGCCATAACCCCAGCTCACCACCCCGGCCAAGGAAAAGCTGCCGTCGCTGGCTGGAACCATCAAAGGGCCGCCGCTATCACCGGAGCAGGAATCCTTGCCCCCATCGTCATAGCCCGCGCAGAGCATGTTGTCGGTAATCTGGCCGTTGTAGCCGTTGTTGCAGGCGTCGTTGGTCACCAGGGGTACCTGCACCTCCTGCAAGGCATCCGGATAGTTGGCTTGCCCCGTGCCTTGGGTGTTGCCCCAACCGATGACGGTGGAGAGCACCCCTTCGGCGGTGAGTTCATCGGCGTTATCACCGGTCACCATACTGATGGGCTCCTGGGAGGCGGAGGAAGCCAGGTGTAAAAGCGCAATATCGTTATCCATGGTGTGGGTGCTGTAGTCGGGATGGACGATGATTTCCGACACTTCCAAGCGCTCGCCACTCTCTTCCCGCAGGTTGTGGATATCCAGCACCACATCCACCTGATTGGGGCGCTCTCCCTCCACACAGTGGGCCGCCGTCACCACCCACTCGGGGGTAACCAGCGTGCCGCCACAAAACTGACCGTGATACGCACTGGGGCTTGCCGCGTTGACCAGAGCCACCATCCAGGGATAACTGCCAGACTCCGCTTCGTTGCCGCCGACGATACGGGTTTCAGCCACACTGGAAGCGGCAAACAGGTCTGGAGTTCCTGGAGCAGCATAACCAATGAGGCCGGCGGTCAACATCAGAGCGGTGGTCATTTTGCGATTCATCATTCTATCCCCTTACAAACGAAACGCCCCGAAAGACGTATGGATCCGGATCTTACCTGACGGCCCCCACTTGGGGTGAAATTGGGTGAAGAGAAGAGTTTAATCGACTTCTGCTTTTCACCTGCCCGGCATGACCTATTGGTATGGATAGTTTGCAAAAGGTTCACCAGTTTTTTTTATTATTTGTTTTCAACATGTTGCATAAACAATCCACCTTCATCACCCCACTTGGCAGACCCGTCTGGATACATTTATTTTTACACACTGTCCAGTTTAGGTGACACATCAAAAAAACCGTCCAACCCAGTTTACACCTTCACAGAACTGTCCAACCTGGTTTACATATTGCCAATCATCCACACCCCCGGCCAAGCTCCAACCCCCTCCAGCCAAAGGCCATCACCAATCCTACAAGCCCCCCTCAAGCAACATACCGGCAGACCTTTGAGGGCGTCCAGCAAAACCCGAGCTGAGGCAAAAATTCAAACCAATCCGATACCCCAAACACCCCGCCCCCCTCCTCCACAAATCTGAAAACAGGGCGTGGGGGTTGCAGCAGGCTTGTGGCAGGCCTAATCTTGGCGTCGGCTATTACTGACTATGACAAGGTTAGAGCATGAAAATTCATTTGGACACCCAGAGCGGCATTGCCGGGGATATGTTTTTGGGAGCTTGCCTGGATTTGGGGCTGGACCAAGCCGCCTTGACCCAGGCGTTGACGGGGCTCGGAGTGGATGGCTGGTCCTTTGATCTCAGCCAAGAACGGCGCGGCGGCATTCGGGGGATGCGCCTGGAAGTGATCGCCCCGGAAGAAAAAAAACATCGCCATCTGCGCCATATCATCGCCCTGATCGAACAGGCCCACTTTCCCGCCCCTGTGGCAAAGCGGGCGAAAGCGATCTTCCACACCCTGGCTGTGGCGGAAGGGGCCATGCACGGGGTCTCTCCGGAAAAGGTCCACTTCCATGAAGTCGGGGCGGTGGATGCCATCATCGATATCTGCGGGGCGGCTTTTGCGCTCTGGCATCTGGGGGTGACCGAAGTCACAGCCACCCCCCTCCCCCTCAACAGCGGCCAGGTCACCTGCGCCCACGGCCAGATGCCCCTCCCTGCCCCAGCGGTGACGGAAATTTTAAAAAGCCATCAAGTCCCCCTGCAACCAGTCGCTTTCGACCGGGAGCTGGTCACCCCCACGGGGGCTGCGATCCTGGTCAACATGGTGGATCGCTTCGGCCCCCCCGACCTGACCCGCATCGACCGGGTAGGCTATGGCCTGGGTGGCCGGGAAATAGCGGGGCAAGCCAACGCCTTGCGGATTTTGGCCCAGGAGGCAACCGCCCCCTCCCCCGCTTCGGCCACCCCATCCGCCTCTACCACCCCCATCCCCACGCTGGATCGAGGATGGGTTGGCGAGCTGACGACCCATGTGGATGACATGAACCCCGAATGGTACGGCCCCCTCTGGGAGACTCTCTTTGCCGCAGGCGCCCTGGATGTCGCCCTCATTCCCATGACCATGAAAAAGGGGCGTCCCGGGGTGCGTATCGAGGTGATGACCCCTCTGGGACAAGAGGAAAAGCTGGCCCGACTGCTCCTCACCCACACCACCGCCCTGGGGGTGCGGTTCAATCGCCGGGAACGCTTCACCCTGCCCCGCAGCCATCGCCTTTTCGAAACCCCCTGGGGTAGCCTTAGGGCGGTGGAGGCTGGAGAGATCTGGCGGGTGGAGCAGGATGATCTGGCCACACTCGCCAAACGACAAGGATGGAGCCTGCCCCAAGCCCGACAGGAGATCGCCCCCCATCTCCAAACCGCCATCCAGCAGGATGCAGCAGCCCCGACAACCGAATCAAACTCCCAAGCCACTGAAGGGTAAGCCAACCAGGCACAACGCCTGAAAACCGTTTTCCCCCTGAGCGAAAGCCATTTTAAACATGACCCCCAGCCAGTTAAAAAGCCTTTTGACCGATCTCAGCCAAGGGCGTTGCAGCCTGGAGCAGGCCCTCTCCATGCTGCAACGTTTTCCCATGGATCCCGTCGCCCAGGAGGGGGGGGTGGTGGCCCGGCTGGACACCCACCGCCAAGTGCGCCACGGCTTTCCCGAGGTGGTGCTGGCCCAGGGAAAAAAATTCAAGCACCTGCGCGCCATCGTCGAGCGCTCCCTCACCCATGGGGGAGATCTCCTCATCACCCGCCTGGGCAAAAAACGGCGGGTCAAACTCCAAGGGCTCTTTCCCGAATTGAGCCACGAGCCGAGCACGGGATGCCTCTACCGACAGATGGAAGATCAGGGTGAGGAAGGGTTGGTGGCAGTCTTTTCTGCGGGCACCAGCGATATTCCGGTGGCGGCCGAAGCGGCCCTGGTCGCCCGGCTCATGGGGGCCCGGGTGGCGACCCATTTTGATTCCGGTGTGGCGGGGCTCCATCGGCTGCTGGCGGCGGGGGATCTGTTGCGGGAAGCCCGGGTGTTGGTGGTGGCGGCCGGCATGGAGGGGGCGCTGCCGTCGGTGGTGGGGGGGCTGGTGGATAAACCGGTCATCGCCATCCCCACCTCCCAGGGCTATGGCTCCTCCTTTAACGGCCTCTCAGCCCTCCTGGGCATGCTCAACAGCTGTGCCGCCAACGTGACAGTGGTCAACATCGACAACGGCTTTGGGGCAGGATATGTGGCGGGACTGATCAATCGCCTGGGGAATAATCGGGAAGCCCATGGGGAAGCAGGTGAGGAAAACAGTTGAATACCCCGACCCCGTTTTTCAGACTCCATCCCCCCTCCCACCGACATCAACCCCTTGGATCGGGATGCACCTCCCAGAGCTGATAATCGAGACCTTCCAACAACAGAGGCGTAAAATAACCATCCCGAGGGCGCTGGAGCAGCATCAGCTGGATCAGGGTGGAGCGCTCCACCCCCAGGTTCATGATGAACCCCTCATGGTCAGGCTCCAGCATCAGCAGGGTCCGGTCGAGTTTTTTATCACTGCGGCGCAGCCAGCGGGCGGTTTCAGAGCTTTGATATTGGTTGAGGGAATCTGCTGGCACCCGGAATGTCCCATCTGGTGAAACATACCCCCCGTCTGACACCTTCTGCACATTTTTCGGGATGGACTTGAAAAAAGAGTCCTCCCCGCGCCGATGATCGATATCCCAACTGCCGAAGGGATACCACCATCTGACCATTTTCAGCATCCTCCCGGGCAGGAAAAGATAGCTGGGCTTGGCACTTGCCGGAAAAAAGAAATCCAACCACCCCTCCACCCCACGCCACTCCCCCTGGGGAATCAAGTGCGCCCCACTGATCATCTCCCGGGCGGCCTGCGGCCCCGCCGCCAAAATCCCCTTCACCAGCTCCAGCCCCTGCTGCCGCTCTCCCCCCACAGCCCGATAAAAAAGCTGCATCCCCTCCCGCCCCCGCTCGGCATAAAAGCGGATAAAGTTGGCTGCCAGGCGTTGATCAGCGGTAGCCAGGGGAATAGCGGTATAGACGATGTGCTCACCGCTCGTGACATCGGAGTGGCCATCGCTGATCACCCGATTTTTGGTCCAGTAACGCAAGAGGTGGCCAAAATCCCACCAAGCCCAGATCACCCCCTGCTCCGACACCAACTCCCGGGCCTGGACCATCCCTTGGACCTGGGTCGCCTCAAATTTTCCGGGGAGGTAGGTGGTGCGATAAATGCGGGTTTGGCTCTGATACCAGGCAAGCCCCAACCCCAAAATCACCAGAGCCACAGAGGTGCGAAACTGTTTATCCCCCCAACGATCCAGGAGTGTCTGGAGCAGGTAACCGTAGCCCAAAACCATGACCGGTCCCAAAAAAATCAAAAAACGCTGGGTAAACAGAAGCCCCCAAAGCCCCAGCCCCACCGCCGGGAGCAAAAACAGTACCCCCTCTCGACGGCGCTGCCATAAAAGCAAGGCGAGCCCAATCCCGGAGACCAAAAAAATTTGCGGGTTACCAGAGGTCGCCCGCATCGAATAGTCAAAGGTGGGGGTTCTGAATTCAGAGATGGAGGCGGAAAGGTTGGGGAACCCCCCTGCGGCGGATTTGCTGAAAAAAGTCAAATTTCCAAGCAGGTTGCCAGGAATCCCCAGGAGATAATCGAATCCCAGCCACCCCCCAAGCATCCCCAACGCCAGGAGCGCCGTCCCGGCTAGAATCATCTGTTCCCGTTTTTGCCGATAAGGGCGATGGATCCCTGCCAGCACCAACAAAAACAGAAAGATGGCGGTAATCTGGGCCGGGGCCTGCTCCCACCACCAGACAAAGCCACCATAAACCGTAAGCGCCCCTCCCAGCCAACCATACCCCCGCCCCGGCTCGGCTTTGGAAAATCGCAAAAAGCAATAGACAAGCCCCATCAACCAGGTAACATTCAAGACATCGGTATCACACCACCCCAGGCTGGAACGCTGCACATAAAAGGGGGAGATGATGCCGAGAAAAGCCCCACTGAGCCCCATCACCACCCCGCCCAAGGCACGCCCCAGCAAAAAAAGGGGGATCGCCAAAAGCGGCCCCAAAAAAGCCGGAATCAATGCCGCAACCCAGAGGGGAGAATAAGCCGATATTTCGGAGCCTTTGGCGATCATCACTCCGAGCAGGGGCACCCGTTCGGGGCGGGGAAAGGTGTGTTGCACCTCCCCCTCCCGGGGCAATCCAGCTTCATAGGTGCCCTCCAGCAGATCCCGGCCCAGATCCAGATAATAGTAGCCATCCGCCCCCCGCAACAGCGGCTCTTCGGCATAAAAAGCCCGCTCAGGCTGAGCACTCCAATCGGCCAGATCATCCATACGGGCAAACCAGCCCGCCATCATGATCAGGAGCAGAGACAAAAAGGCGATGAGCCCTTTGGCGCTGGAGTGGGTGGGCATAGCGGTCAGGTGCCTGGATGGATTGGGTGGGAGAGAAAAAAAGTCATGGTGCGGATGGTTCCACCGGGATATCGATCACCCGATTGAGCTTGCCGCTCATGAATCCCTCCAGATCGAGGGTGACAAAGCGAAAGCCAAACCCTTGCAGGGTAGCGCTGACCTGCCTGCGCAGATCCCCTTCGAAAAACCGGTCCATCTCCCCTTCGAGCAACTCGATCCGGGCGGTCTCCCCCTGTTTGCGCACCCGCAGGGTGGTAAAGCCCAACTCTTTGAGATGGATCTCCGCCTGCTCCACCATCCGCAATGCGGCCAGCTCAATGGGATCCCCGTAGGCGATCCGGGAGGAGAGGCAGGGGGAAGCGGGTTTATCCCAGGTGGGCAGGTCGAGCTGTTTGGAAAAGGCCCGGATCTCCGCCTTGGTGAGCCCCATGTCCAGCAAAGGGCTCAACACCCGAAACTGATCCTTGGCCTTGAATCCGGGGCGGTAGTCATCGATATCGTCGGCGCTGGAGCCATCCAATACCCCGTCAAACCCTTCTGCTTCGGCGAGCCGGGTCAATCGACCAAACAGATCGCTCTTGCAGTAGAAGCAGCGATCTGGTGGATTTTTAACAAAATTATCGTCAGACATCTCACCGCTTTCGATAATGCGGTGATTGATCCGGCGGGCAGCAGCCCCTCTTTTTACTTCGGCCAGATCGTGAGCCGGCATGGTGGGCGAGGTGGCGGTCACGGCGAGATAGTCGATCCCCGATTCCATGACCGCCGCCACCAAAAAGGTGGAATCCACCCCCCCCGACCAGGCCACCACCACCCGGCCCAGGGTGCGCAAGTGATTGAGCAGGTCTTGATATTTTTGTTGAACCTCAGCCATCAGCGTTGCCACCTCCCCTTGCTTGTTTTTCGACTCTCTCCCCCCGGCCCGGCTCCGCCCCCTTTTCCCGATCCCGGCCCCTGGCGGGAGAGAAGGCGCACCATAAAGAAGGCCACCAACGTCCCCATCAACAGCGCCAGAAGGGTGATGACGGTAATCAACAGGATGGCACTACGGCTTCTTTCATCAGCCACCCGCTTGAAGGTACGGGTCTGGTGAAAAACCTCCTCCACCTGGGGATCCGTCGCCGGAATCCCCGCGAGGGAACGCTCCAGCCGCTCCATCTCATAGGCCAGATAGTTTTGTTGGGAGATCAAGAGATTAACCGACAACCCCGACACCATCGGCACCAGCAGCAAAAGCATCACAGCCATCACCGCGATTTTTTTGTGCAACGGCCATTTGTCCATCATCCCACCTCATTGATAAAGCCCTGATAAACGCCCCAATCGACCCCCAAGAAGATAGCCCAATCCAACAAACCGGTCGATCCCTCTTTCCTTACCTGCTGAAATCCCGGACACAGGGGTATGGGCACGATGAGCTGGGGGGAGTGCCATCCGGAAAAGGACAGATATAATGGATTTAAACTGTACGTCTTTTGCGATTTCTGAATGAAGACCAATATCATGAATAAAATCTCAATCGCAACTATTCAGCACCCTGTGAAAAGATTATTTCCAACGCATGAGATAGCCACCTCTGGATTCCTGCAAATGACGATCTTTATTCGCGGGCTTGTTCTGGCATATTTGCCAACGTCATTCCGCAAATTGGAGAACCCAGGAAAACTTCAGACCTCATCCTCTGTTCGATTCCAGGCATCATCCAACAGGGTGCTGAATAGATACCATAGGGCTACCAAATCCATCGTCTCTCTGGTTAAACCCTTTTTCAGGTCATAATAAACAGCTGGATGAATTGGGGGTGGCCAGACACTTCGTCCTTGAACGAAGGGGGGGTGGGTAATTTTTCACTTTGTAAAAATAATCACCACCCCCCAAAATCTGTCCGATATTCAAGGTTTTTTGCCGTTAATGAGAAGCAATCCCCATTCAGCGACTATATTTTTTTCACCCCCCTCCCCCCAGCTCACCCCCCAAACAATTTTGCCAGTCAATTGTTTTTGTTGGATCTTATATTCGAAAAACAATGTGGCACAGTTTGTGTTATCTATTTAAGGGTAAAAACAAGGAAGTATCCATCAACACGGAAGATGATGGATCCCGGGTTCTCCGGGATTCCTGCCAAAGGTTGGACTTGGCCCCCCCTCTCCCAACCAACCTTTGGCAAACTTTTACAACAATAACCCGGGAACTCCCAAGCAGACTTTGGGGCTGGATCCAAAAGCCCATCGCCTCCGAAAAAAAGAGCCCTACCCGGTTTACATAGAATACCCCCACAAGGGTTCAGAAAGGGCCGTAAGTTTCTTGCGTCCCAGACCGGGGCTGCTGAGAGAAAAATCCCCCCCTCCCTTTTCTCTCACCAGCCCCTGGTTCCTGCACAAATACACAATAAAACACAATATGTTGCCATACCTGATGGCCACTGACCCACAGGGCTTGGACAGAGAGGGAAGCGGCTGCGCATAACAGAATATCTTGATATTCTTAATTTAGATTTATTAATATGGCGATTATTGGATTTTTTTGGATAAACTTAACTTTCCAATCATCAAAAAATTCTTGGAAACAGTCGGTAGGCCCATCCAGTCCCCAGACCAGGCCCTATCCCGACACCCCACATTCCATTAAATTATTTATCCTCAAACCCAGCCAGCAAAAACATAGGCTCATAGGGGCTAAAGACACGGATCAAGAGGGGGCGACCAGTCCAGAGCGCCTGACTGCCAAATCGAAAGTTCAATCGAATTTTCAAGCGATGAAACGATTGTAGTGGAGAATGGCCATGGCTCACCAAATACCGTGCTCAATCAAGAGGCTTACTCCCTCGTTTATCAGGATTTATCAGCCGATTCACCCACGCCCCTTCTCCCCACCCCAGCGCCACACAACCTTCACCACTGATCAATCGCCCTGCATAACTTCTTCAATAGGGTTCCTCTCTTTACCGGCCAAGATCGCCTCAACCCGCAGGTCATTCCCCCCCAACCAAACCGGAAAGGGAGTAGCCAGTCGGATATGACGGATCTCGATCCCAAACAAGCCGAAAAAATCCCCTTCTATCAGGGTATCGGCAGAAGGCTTCTGCTGTGGTTCATGACCATCGCCATCCTCCCATTGGCTGGGGTGATGTGGGGAAGCTATGAAAATGCCAAAACAGAGATCCTCACCAATGCCGACCAGATTCTCACCAACTCCCTGGTCTTGAAAACCCGCTATATCGAAAAATATCTGGATGAGGAGTTGATGGAGCTTGACTGGATTTCCCGGTCACCCACCACCCTCCGGTTTCTCGAAGATCTCATCGCCTCCCACGAAAAAAGCGGGCTCACGCTCCAGGCGTTTACGCAAAGCGCTGCTTGGCAGGCCTTGGCAACTCAACACAAAAACGAGCTGGAAAATTTTCGGGAAAGTTTCGAATATACCGATATCTATCTGCTGGATCTGGACGGAAACGTTCTCTTTGCCCTGAAAGATACCATCTGCCTGGGAACCAATGTCCCGACTGGTGACAAGGGTGACACCCCCTTTGGGTTGGCCACCAAAGAAGCACTCCGAGGCCAAGGAGCGGTCATTTCTGATCTGGAAATCCATGAGGCGAGCCGGGGACAGGCCACTTTCCTGACCATGCGCCAAGTGAAGGATGGTGCAGGCCACCCCATCGGCTTGGCAGCCATCCGCCTCACCAGCAACGAAATCAATGAATTTCTCTCAGACCGCACCGGGTTGGGCTTGAGTGGCGAGACCTACCTGGTGGGCCGGGATGGTTTCATGCGCTCCAACTCCCGATTCGAAACCGAACCGACCGTTCTGAAAAAAGAGATCGACACCTTAGCCAGCCACCTCTGGTTCCATAACGAAATTGAAACACATGGTTCCGCATGGACCGGTCGGAAACCGGACATGAGTGCTCAAGTCCATGACTTTGAAAAAATGACGGAGGAACCCCTCACTCCGCTTAGTGAAATAAATGCCACCATTTTCAAGGTCGCCCAGCCCTATCCAGACTATCGCGGGAAGATGGTGCTGGGCTGGATCGTGGATATCGCTTTTATTGAAACATACGGTCTGGAGTGGGCTCTCATTGCGGAAATCGATGCCAATGAAGCTTTTGCGCCCATCGCAGAGCTTAAGGCACGGATGATCTTTACCCTGGCGGCCACCACGATTTTGGTATTTCTGGTGGCGGTTTTGGTGACTGGCTCCATCGTCGGCCCCCTGCGGCGTTTGACCCAATGGTCGAAACAGATCGCTGCGGGAAACCTGCAATATGCCGACATCAAAACACCCCCCGATGAGCTGGGGGCGTTGAATCAAAGCTTTCGGGAGATGGTGGACTCCTTATTGGATGTCTCGGAGGTGTGCCAGGTGATCGCCCTGGGAGATATTGGCGCCCCCCTCACCATCCGCAGCACAGAGGATGTCACAGGTCGCGCAGTCAACCAGATGCGAGAAAATTTAAGCCAGGTGATCGAGCAGGCCAACGCCATCGCCCAGGGTGACTATTCCATCGAAATCACCCCCCGCTCCAGCCGGGATACTCTCTCCACCTCACTTCTCAGCATGACCCACTCCCTGAGGGAGATGAGTTCCAGAAACGAACGGGATCAGTGGCAAAAAAGCGGCCAGACCATCTTGAACGACCGTATACGGGGGGAGCAGGAACCCGCCGCCCTGGCTGCGACCATCATTCGATTTTTGGCTGACCATATGGAAGCCCGGGTGGGCACCTTCTATCAATCCAAAGCGGAAGGAGCCCTGGAGCTACTGGGTAGTTATGCCCTGATTCAGGATCAATCCCCTGCCACCTATCAGCCTGGAGAGGGGCTCGTGGGGCAGGCCGTAGTGGAAAAAGAACCGATCCTCGTCACCAACGTCCCGGAGCACTATCTCCCCATTCACTCCAGCCTGGGAGAGGGGACTCCCCGGAATATCCTGATCTACCCCATCGTCCGCAACGGCTCGGTACTGGGGGTGTTGGAGCTGGGTAGCCTCAATGAATTCAACTCCGAGCATCTGGCCTTTTTGGATTTGGTGACAGAAAGCATCGCTCTGGCCATCATCGGTGCGGTCTCCAACCAGCAACTCAAGGAGATGCTTCAGCAGACCCGTCAGCAGGCTCTGGAGCTGGAGGCCAAGGGAAGGCAGCTCACCCACACCAACCAAAAACTTCAGGAGCAGACCGAAGAGCTGCAAGCCAGCGAAGAGGAGCTCAAGGAGCAGCAGGCGGAACTACAAGCCACCAACGAAGCCCTCATGGCCTCGGAAGAAGAGCTGAAGAAACAGCAGGAGGAGATTCGAGCTACCAACGAAGCTCTGTTGGAAAAGACCGAACACCTGGAAAATAATCAATCCGCCCTGGAAGAGGCCCAGCACGAAATCGAGGAAAAAGCCCGGCATCTGGAGGAGGTGAGCCGCTACAAATCCCAGTTCCTCTCCAACATGTCCCACGAGCTGCGCACCCCACTGAACAGCTTGCTGATTTTGGCCAAAAATCTCACGGAAAACGAAGAAAACAATCTCACCTCAGAGCAGATCGAGGCCGCCCAGATCATCCATGCCAGTGGCTCGGATCTACTCAGCCTGATCAACGACATTCTGGATCTTTCCAAGGTGGAGTCCGGCAAGATGGAACTCCACACCAGCTGGGTGGAAACCGACGACATGGCGCTCTTCCTGAAGCGCCACTTCACCCATGTGGCCAAGGACAAGGGGCTGACACTCCAGGTGGATGTGCTGGACGGCACGCCGACGGGGCTTTCCAGCGATGAAGGCAAAATCAGCCAGGTTTTGAAAAATCTGGTCGCAAACGCCATTAAATATACCGACCAAGGCACGGTTTCGGTCCGCTTCCGCCCCCCACCCACAGATCGCCGTCTTTCTGAAAATGAGCTGAGGCTGGCCGCTCCGGAACATTTGGCGGCCTCCAAGGCGCTGGCCATCGAAGTGGAAGACAGCGGCATCGGCATCCCTTCCGAAAAGTATGAATCCATCTTCCAGGCCTTCAAACAGGCAGATGGCACCACCAGCCGGAAGTATGGCGGCACAGGTCTCGGACTCTCCATCTCCCGGGAACTCACCCGCCTTCTGGGAGGAGAGATCCGCCTCATGAGTCGGGAAGGTCAGGGAAGCGTCTTCACCCTGCTCCTCCCCAAAAAAATCGAAGAGGCCTGGTCCGAGCCAGACACCCCCCCCACCACCCCCATGGGCAATCCCCTCACTCGCCGGGCTTCGGATCGGCGAGCCCCAAGATCGCCCCCGGTCATCACCTCCCCCCCACCCGCCTCACCACCCGTGGTGGACGATCTCAAAATAATCACCAGCGGGGATCGGGTCATGTTGATCGTCACCGCCGACCAGAATGAGGGTCAGGTTCTCCTGGAGATGACCCGGGAAAAAGGCTTCAAGGGCATTTTGGCCAAAGATGGCACCTCTGGACTGGCACTGATTGCCAAACACGAACCCACAGCCATCCTCCTGGACGCTTCCTTGCCGGGTCTGGATGGTATGGAGGTGATGGAGCGTCTCAAGCAGGATCCCGAAACCCGCCATCTACCGGTCCACATACTCTCCGACGATATCCAGAAGGATCAACTGGGCCTCAAAAAAGGGGCGGCGGGATTGATCCAGCGACCGGTCAACAAAAAACGGATGGCCGAAATTTTCCGTCAAATCGAACGTCTGACCGGTCCCGAGCCCCGGCAGCTGCTCATTGTTGAGGACAACAGCGTCGCCAGGAAAGAGCTGGGACGAATTTTTGCAAGCCCCGAAGTGCAGGTTATCGCTGTCGGTAATGGTGAAAAAGCGTTGAATCTCCTTAAAAAGAGGGATTTCGACTGCCTGATTCTCGATCTGGGGCTACCGGATATGACCGGCATGGAAATGCTGGAGCGTATGGCGCGGAAAAAATATGCCGCCAAAACCCCGGTGATCGTCCACTCCGCCCGGGATCTGAGCCGGGAAGAGATTCTACTTTTGCGCAAATATACCGAAAGCATCGTCATCAAAGGGGTGCACTCCCAGGAACGACTCCTGGATGAAGCGACCCTGTTTTTACATCGCCCCACCAAAAAGCTCCCCAAAAAACAGCGCTCCATGCTGGAAAAACGCCAGGATCCGGCACAAGCCTTTCAGGGTCGGACCATTTTGTTGGTGGATGATGACATGCGCAACACCTTTGCCCTGAAGAGAATTCTGGAACCAAAGGGACTTAAGGTGGTACCTGCGAGCAATGGCCGGGAAGCCATGGAAGAGTTGCAAAAATCATCCGACATCGATCTCATTCTGATGGATGTCATGATGCCGGAGATGGATGGCTTTGAAGCGATTCGCAACATTCGTGGGGATGCCCGATTCCAGGAGATCATCATCATCGGTCTCAGCGCCAAAGCAAGCCCCGAGGATCGTAACGATCTCCTCAAGGTGGGGGCCAACGACTATCTCTCCAAACCGGTGGATCAGGCATTGTTGCTGGCCAAGCTGCGTAACTGGCTGGAAAAATATCCGACAAAAGAAGAGACTGATCATCCAGGGGAACAGGCCTAAAGGCTATGGCGTATCTCTCCAAAACAAAAGAGAGCGTCGTGCTGGCAGGCTGGCTAGACATAGAATATATGAATGAATCATTAATTCCATACCATCTGTTACATCTTAATGGCTGACAGACCTTTACCATCAAGCAAAATGACCCATAATCTCACCCCAGTCCAAAAAGCCGCACCGATCCCTGTAGAGCGAACGGTTTGTCTGATCAAACATGGATAACAGCCTCCCCAAAATCCTCATCATCGACGACAAGCCGGCCAACCTCACGGCCATGAAAAGCATGCTGGCCAAAGTCGACGCCCAACTTTTCACAGCCGAATCAGGCAATGAGACCCTGGCTCTCTGCCTGAAAAACGACTTTGCCCTGCTGCTTTTGGATGTCCAGATGCCGGACATGGATGGCTATCAGGTGGCGGAATTTCTCCGGGACGAGCCCCAAACCCGGCACATGCCGATTATTTTCGTCACCGCCTATTATGCGGAAGAAAAAAACAAGCTTAAGGCCTACTGCTCCGGGGGGGTGGATTTTATTCTGAAACCCATCGATACCCGGATTTTGCTCTCCAAGGTGGAAATTTTTCTCAATCTTTACAATCAAAAACACCAACTCCAACGGCAGGCCACCCTTCTGGAAGAACAAAACGCCCGTCTGGAGCGGGAGTTGATCCACCGCCAAGAGATGGATGTGAAAATCCAAAAGGCGCTCAAGGCTGCGGAATCGGGCAACCGGGCCAAAAGCCGTTTTTTGGCCGCCATGAGCCATGAAGTGCGCACCCCCCTGAATGGTGTGCTGGGCTTTGCCCAACTGCTCACCAATAGCGAACTCAACGAAAAACAGCGCCGCCATGTGGATACCATCATTCGCTCCGGCAACGATCTGCTCCTGATTATCAACGACATTCTCGATTTTTCCAAAGTGGAGTCGGGGGTGGTGGAGCTGAACAAGGTCGCTTTTGATCTGGGGCCGTTGGTTGAAGAGGTGATCAATCTGCTCACTCCCCGAGCCCGACAACAGGAGGTTGAGCTTCTCTGGCAATTTTTTCCCGATATACCCACCCGGCTGATCGGCGATCCCCAACGACTCAAGCAGGTGTTGGGCAATCTGATAGGCAACGCCATCAAGTTTACCGAGGGGGGGCTGGTGACCCTCTATATCAAGCTCAAGGAAGCGACTTCTTCCCGGGCGGTGCTGGAGTTTATGGTGGATGACAGCGGCATCGGTATTCCCAAAGAAGCGCTGGATCAACTGCTGGTGCCGTTTTATCAGGTGGATGGTTCCAGCACCCGCAGGTTTGGTGGTACGGGCTTGGGGCTTGCGATCTCCTCGGGGCTGGTGGAGCTGATGGGGGGTGGGATGGAGGTCAAATCCACCGAAGGCTTGGGCTCCTCCTTTCGTTTTTCAGCCCGCTTCGAAAAACCGACCCAACAACCCCTCCCCTCCCCGATTCGCAAACCCGCCACGCCCCCGGTCGACCAACACACCCAGCGTCCCCCGGTACCCTTTGGCGGCCTCAACCTGCTGGTGGCGGAGGATGAACCCATGGCCCAATCCCTGATCGGGGAAATTTTGGTCCGGTTGGGTTTTGCCAAGGTCGAGGCGGTTTCTAATGGCCAGGAGGTTTTGGATCGGATGGAGGCTGGGCGCTACGATCTCATCATCATGGATTGCCGGATGCCGGTGATGGATGGCTATCGGGCCACCCAGGAAATTCGCCGTCTGGAAAAGGCGCAAAATTTCACCACCCGAATCCCCATCATCGCGCTAACGGCCAACGCCATGCAGGAGGAGCAAAAGGCCTGTTTTGATGCGGGAATGGATGCTTTTGTTGCCAAGCCTTTTCGGATTGAAGAGTTAAAAGCGACCATTCAGAAGATGGTTTCGACTTCGATGGCCAAGGGTGCTATTCCCTCCCCGGAGTGATGCTTTGGGATGGTTCCAAAGCACCCCCCTCCCCCCATTATTCCCCCAAGGCCTCATCCCGGGCCTTTATCGATAATTCAGCTTTGTTCCTATAGCCCAACCCTCAATACAACAAAACCTGGACCCACTCCCCCTAACGACGGCATGCTTTACATATACCACAAAAAAACATCAAGGTAATTTCAGAAAGTCACAAAATACACTGTAAAATGACGAAAAATTTTCAATAAATTCCCTCCCAGACAAGACTCACCTTCCTCTCACATATTGACCCAACCTTGGTACTAACAAAGGAATACATTGCCCGCACTATACATACAGACCAGACTATATACCACTTTCTTCATTGACAGACAGCTGTGCACCGCACACAATACCTCTTGAAGTTGTAATGCAGTCAGTCCGCATACAAGCCTAAACTGTGAAAGCACAAACTGAAACAAGCTTTTCTTGTCTCAAGATACACCCTCATCACCTCAAGGAAATCATTAACGATGATCATCAAATCAGTGATAGTTAATGGATATAAAAGCTTAAACGTGGCAAACATTAAGTTTGAAAAATTCACCCGGATACTAGGGCCGAATAACAGCGGAAAATCAAACCTGATTTCGGCCATTGAGTTTTTTGTTTCCACAAAAACAAAACCTTCTCCACAAGACGTGTTCGTTAACCACAAACACAAAAGTCCAATCTGGGTTGAGATCGTTTTTTCTCATTTAACAGCAGACGAAAAAGACACCTTTAAAAAGTATGTGCGGAATGATGGAAGCATAAAGATAAGAAAAACAGCAACATTATCTGTTGAAGGGGCAAAAGTTTCCTATAATGGGTACATATCTGAGCCTGCAGAAAAATACCTCAAGGAATCAGAAGCTAAAAATCTAACCGACAGAGAGGAGATAAAAAAAACACCGCTACAAAATCTGGTTCCAGAAAAAGGAAAACTCACCAAGAAAAAAATCCTGGAGGCACAAGAACAGTATATACAAAACAACCATAATGACATTGAGTTTATCGAATCTATTGAGTCTGGGCCTTTTATGGGCCAAATGAATGTTGCTGGCGGATTATTGCCAGAATTAATAATCATCCCTGCAATACGTGATTTGTCAGAAGAAACAAAAATAAAAGCGACGACATCATTTGGCCGACTACTAACTAGAACCATAAAGGAAATGACTGAAAACAATAAAAAATTTCAAGATATTCGAAACCAATTGGATGGTTTGGTTAGAAGTTTGAACTCGAGAGAAGATGATGGTGAAAGTGAGGAAGAAGAGTTTGCCAATGAGTTGATTGAGTTGGAGAAGGCTCTTGCAAGTGAGCTTATCGATTGGAATGTAAAGGCTCAGATAAAAATCAACCCTCCAGAAATTGAGAAAATATTTGAACTTGCATCTGAATTGCACTTAGACGATGGTTTATCAACACCAGCTGACAGAAAAGGACATGGACTACAAAGAGCAGTGATTTTCGCTTTACTTCGAGCATGGTCAAACACTTTGCGAAATGCTAGTGAAAAACAAAAACTTAAAAAGGGTGCCAGCCAAAAAAGATCAGCTTCTGAATCTGTAATATTTGCAATGGAGGAGCCAGAAATATTCCTCCACCCACAGGCACAGAAAAGACTAGCAAAGTCACTTCAAGAAATATCTAAAACTGACGGACACCAAGTTATCATCTCAACCCACTCCCCTTCTTTTGTAAACCTTGATTTTTACAAAGAAATAATCATTGTTTCAAAAGAGTATGGGGAAGTTGAATCAAAAATCCGGCAATGCACTAAGGATTTGTTTGAGGGAGACAGCCATCAGGGAAGAAAAAACAATTTCAATATGGTTCACTGGGTAAACCCTGACCGATCAGAAATGTTTTTTGCGCGAAAGGTTGTTTTCGTTGAAGGGATAACAGAAAAAGTTGTAATACCTTTTGTGGCTGAACGAATTGGATTGTTTGACCCAAGCATTTCAATCATTGATTGTGGCTCCAAATTCAATCTCCCCATTTACACTGAAATAGCAAACTCGTTTGATTTTGAATATTTTGTTGTACATGACCAAGATCCACTACCAGAAACATGGCCAGACAATTGGAATGAGGACAAGAGGAAGTCGAAAAAAAGAACTTATGAGTTAAATGCTGAAATTGCTGACAGAGTTAATGGTCATAATGGCAATGTGATCATGTTTTCTCCAGACTTTGAAGGTAACATTGGTGTCTCCAAAAACCAGGGCGAAAAAAAAGGAAAAGCTCTTGCAGCTCTCGATTTCCTGAAAGATCTTGATCCAGAGAGCATACCTGACAACCTTTTATACCTTATTGACTATGTGAAAAAAATATATAAACCCGTGCAACCTGAGCAGAAAATGACAACTCTTCCTGGTTGAAAGCCCAGCTGACCTGAATATAATCTGAATTCCTTCTGGTGTTGAAAAAACTACCGGAACCGATCCTGTGATGTATGCCAGATAGTGAGGATTTCCACGATCTGTTCGTCCTCTTTTACGCGATACCAGATGACGAAAGGATAGCGAGGGACCACGGCCTCCCGAAACCCGGAAAACGCCCTGCTTTGTGGGGAGAGGTAGGGATGTTCGGCGATTTTATCTACGACACGTCTGATAGCTGTTATGACCTTCTTTGCAGCCTCTGGGTTTTCCTTGCGGATATATTTTGTTCCGTCATAAAGCCTGTATTCAGCTCTTTTTGTCCATCTAACCCGCATCCGAATTCCATCTATCAAAAAAAGCCTCTATTTCTTCCGGATCGGCATATTCCCCCCTATCCCCTTGCGTGGCTGATTCAGCCAACTCTTTCCCCAGAATCTGTTTTTCCAAGGCCGTTTGAGCCGCCTTTACGATGAAATCATTGGCATCCGGCTGCTCTCTGACCCTTTTGCCCAACTCATCCGGAAAGTGGATAACCATATCCATGGTTGCTCTCCCCTCGGTTACTGGTCTGAAAAAAGGTTGATACACCTACCAGAAGATAGTCCTTATTCTGGTCGCAAGAAAGACAAATCATTTCGCCCATCCTCCCCCACAAGCTCTCGCTGGGCTCCTACTCATGGGGCTCAGGCTGGAGTGCGTCAATCCCACTCAACCAACGACAGCCTTGGTTCAGGCTGCCATCCTCTTCCGGCTCATAAAACGGGGTGGGATGTTGAAAGAGGCATCCTATCCCTGGACAAATGGGAGAAAACCCCAAAAGATGGGGGGATCAATAAGATCAGATCGGTCGCCCACCAAGCACCACGGATCTTTCCTTGATTTTACCCGCTTCACCACCCAGATCGCACCTCGATCCATGGCAGATCATCCTGTGATTTCGTTCTACACCTCTCCACGCCCTGGGTTGCCTGGCGTGGGCCTCATCTTAACATCCAAGAGGCCCCGGGATCGTCATGTCTGAAGCTTCCCCCAAAATCCTGATCGTCGATGACAAGCCCGCCAACCTGATCGCCCTGAAAAGCCTTCTGGCGAACGTTCCAGCTGAGATCGTCACCGCCCAATCCGGCAACGAAACCCTGGCGCTCTGTCTTAAAAACGACTTTGCCCTCCTGCTTCTGGATGTCCAGATGCCCCAGATGGATGGCTATGAGGTGGCGGAGCTGCTGCGGGGGGATCGGCAAACCCGCCACATTCCCATCATCTTTGTGACTGCGGTCTATGCTGAGGAAAAAAACAAGCTCAAGGGGTATGACGCCGGGGCGGTGGATTTTATTCTGAAACCCATCGATGACCGCATTTTACTCTCCAAAGTGCGAATATTTCTGGATCTTCACCAACAAAAGCGGACTCTCTCCCATCAGGCGGATTTGCTGGAAGATAAAAACAACCAGCTGGAACAGGAGATCCGCCAACGACGCCAAGTGGAGCAAGAGTTGCGGCAGGCCAAACAGGAAGCCGAAGCGGCCAACATCGCCAAAAGCCGCTTTTTGGCCGCCATGAGCCACGAAATCCGCACCCCCCTTAATGGCGTACTCGGATTTGCCCAGCTGCTGATCTCCAGCGCCCTCGATGAAAAACAGCGCCGTCACGTGGATACCATCATCCACTCCGGTCAGGGTCTGCTCACGGTCATCAACGATATTCTCGACTTTTCCAAGGTGGAGTCCGGTGCCATCCATCTGGAAAAAATTCCCTTCGACCTGGCCCCGGTCCTGGAAAATGTCAAAACCCTCCTCACCCCCCACGCCACCGAAAAAGGGGTGGAGATGTTATGGCAGATTTTCCCCAACGTCCCCACCCGGCTCACCGGTGACCCCAACCGTCTGCGGCAAGTGCTCCTGAATCTCCTGGGCAATGCGGTCAAATTTACTGAAAAAGGAATTGTGTCGCTCTATGTAGAGCAGGTAGAGGTAACTGAATCAGAAGCGCTTTTGCGTTTTTTGGTGGATGACAGCGGCATCGGTATTCCCGATGAAGCCAGGAGCAAGCTCTTCTCCCCCTTTTATCAGGCCGACAGCTCCACCACCCGCCGGTTTGGCGGCACCGGCCTGGGGCTGGCCATCTCCTCGGGCCTCGTGGGAGTGATGGGAGGGAGCATGGAGGTGGATTCCATCGTCGGCAAAGGCAGCTCCTTTCGCTTTACCGCCCAATTCGGCCTTCCCAGCACCCAGGCACAATCCCCCCAGCCCAAAACCGGTGGCGATGTCCAGCAGCCCCATATCGATAACGTCCGCTTGCTGGTGGCCGAAGATGATCCCATGGCCCAATCACTCATCGGTGAAATATTGGAAAGAATGGGGTTTGCCCAGGTGGATCTGGTCTCCAACGGCCAGCAAGTGATCGAAAAATTGGCCAAAGCCCCCTACGATCTACTCATCATGGATTGCCGGATGCCCCTCATGGACGGCTATGAAACCACCCGTGAAATCCGCCGCCTGGAAAAAAATACCGATACTCCCCCCCTCCCCATTCTCGCCTTGACCGCCAACGCCATGGAAGAGGAACGCCAAGCCTGCTTTGCCGCTGGCATGGATGATTTCATCACCAAACCCTTCCGCATGCAGGATCTGCGGGAACGCATCCAACACCTCGTCCAAACCAGGGTCCAAAACACCCCATGCACAAAAAAAACCGGCCACAGCCGCCCCCCCCCATGACTTGATGCAACCAACCAGCAACCGAAGCCGAAATATCGAAACCGCTGTTTAACCAATAAACTCACTCAACCTTTCATATCCGGAGCCCACGATCATGTTCCCAGATACCCCCGTCATCCAATTCCAAGACCCCCTGGGAGATCTCCTGGGAGCTGGAGAGGACGCATTCCACTACACCTTCAACGATGCCGTCAAGCTCGCCGGACACGCCTGTCCCACCGTGGCTGGAGCCTTTCTGCTGGTCAAAAGAGCGGTGGAAATTCTCTATCCCGACTCCCCCCCCCAGCGGGGAGATATTGAAATCAAGGTGAGTGGTGGGGTCGCGGAAGGGGTGAACGGTCCCATGAGCCAGGTGATGACCCTCCTCACTGGCGCAGCGGCGGAAAACGGCTTTAAGGGATTGGGAGGACTCCACGCCCGGGAGGGATTGCTCAGTTTTGATTCCGGAGAGCCCCACCCCCCCACCCGCTTCACCTTCAAAAGCCGCTCCAATGGCCGCTCCACCTCCCTGGTTTATTCACCCCAGGGCTTTCCCCCAGCACCAGAGATGGGGCCTGCTCTCCAGGCCATCCTCTCCGGCAACGACGACCCGCAGGTCAGGGAACAGTTTCAAAATGCCTGGCGGGGACGGGTGCTGGCGATTCTGGCCGATGGGGGGGAAACCACGGTGGGGCAAGTCTAACGGGGAAAAAAGAGCACCTGGGTCCGGAATCGAATAAATGGTTCACAGGAACATTCCGGATCCAGTCCGCTTGTATGAAAAAGGGATTATTCTTCGATACGAAATTCCGGGGCATCCACCGAAACCACCTCCACCCCATAGATGGTGGTCAATCCCTCGCCGGGATCAAAGCCATAGAGGTGGTGCAGCTCCCGCCGTATAATCTTAGCCTGTTCAGCCGTGAGATGAATCCCCCCGGCTTGGCGGCCATCTGCTTCAAACGCCTTTTTCAACACCTTGATCTCTGCCAGTGTCATTCGTCGGTCATCCCTGTTCCGAGAGTGAATTTCTTAAAAAAAACCGTTTGCCATCATCGTCATCCCCATTCCCAAAAAAAAACTCACGCCTCCGTGGTACCATACTCCCGCAGCGCCTCGACATCCGGAATACAGATGGTCTTGTCCTCCACCTCAATCAACCCTCTCTTGCGCAGCTTGCCGAGAATTCTGGAAAAGGTCTCCGGCTGAATGGAAAGCCTGGAAGCGAGCACCCGCTTTCTGGCCCCCAATTGAAACCGGCAAGGACCGACATTCCCTTCGGGAACCTGATTGAGCAGATAGCGCACCAGACGACCCGAAGCGGTGTTGAGGCAGAGGCTGTCGATCTCCGCCACCTGATTAAAGAGCCTTCGGCTCATGTCAGCCAGCACCCGGAAGCAGGTTTCCGGAGACTCCTTGAGAATATCCAAAAACTGGCGGCTATCGAAGGAGAGCACCACACTCTCCCGGGTCGCATCCGCACACACCGGATAGAGCCGGGTTTCCATAAACATCACGGCGGTCGCAAAAAGTTCCCCCGGATCAATAATCTTGATGATTTTTTCCGCACCATTGGCTGAGAGCCGAAAAAGCTTTACCTGCCCCCGGTAGAGCAGAAAAAACCGTTCAGCCTGCTGTTGATCGTCAAACAGGTTTTCATTTTCAGCCAGCACCACCACCCGCATCCCCTGGCGCATTCTGGCAAGCTGTTCCTCGGAGAGGGCGGTAAAAAGAGCTGTCTCGCGGAAAGTCCGGTCGCTGATCTGACTTGCTTTCATCAATGGTTTCCAGCCTCCCGGGAAAAAAAATCCATCAGCCGAGCCAATCCACTACCGGGCATATCCACCGATCGGAGGCAGGATCGATGTTTGGCTTGAACCACAGGGAATCTAGCCCCATCGGCATCGAATTGGAAAGGGGTTTCCTACACGGAGCGGGCAAAATTGAGGAAAGTTCCCCCACCACCCAAATCCTCTGAGAGCCACGGGATTTCAGAAGAAGGGTGAATCAGGAAAAGCTGAAGAGAAAACAGGGCGTGAATACGGAAAAGGACGGGAAAGGATTTTTTCTTGGATCATGCCTATCTGGCACTTGGAAACCGAATCCCACAGGGGGAACGGCTCCCAAGGCCAGAAAGGATTGCCGATCAGTGAGGCCAGGCTTTAAATCGGCCTCCCTTGATCAGGAGGTGCGTTCAAAAATTTTCGCTGCTTCACCCGGCTCCAGGTTGAACTCCTGTTCAATCATCTCGTTCCAGGCATCCCGCTTGAAGGTTTTGCGGTCGGGTACCTTGCGATGGACCAGGTTGTAGTGACATTCGATGCAGGTTTTACCCTCCTGGACCTCCTTGGTGTGCAGCTCTCTGACGTGGGGACGGCTGCCGATGATCGCCTCATTGACGTGACACTTCAGACAGGTGGCCGAACCGGTTTTCTTAAACCAATCCCGGGTCTTGAAGGCCATTTCGGGGCGGTGCAGTTCAAAAACCACCTCATCGCCGTAATCACCGGTGATCTCCGCCACCAGATCCTTGTAGGCCATGATGTGATCCCAGGTGGCCGCAAAGATGCCCGGGGAGACATGGCAATCACCGCAGATGGCCCGCACCCCGGAACGGGAGTTGTAGTGAACCGAGGTGCGATATTCATCCGCTGCAAAATCCATGGAGTGGCAGGTGGTGCAAAACTCTTCGGTGGCGGTCAAATGGTCGAACTCCACCAAAAACACAATCCCAGCCATCCCCACTACGATGCCGCCAGCCAGCCAGGGCAGCATGCGTTTATATTTGGTGAAAAGCCCGACGATCCAATTCTTCATTGAGCGCCTCCCTTGGCTTCACCGGTCTCCTGTATATATTCATCCATCTGCATGTGCAGGATGGGATCATCGATGTTGTGATGATTCATCCACTCGTGGTGCTTGCTTTGGCCCACATGGGTCGCCACCAGGTCACTGCCCAGCTGGAAGCCGGCCACTTGATGCACCTCGGGGAGAAACTTGGTGTAGAAGTTACGGGCCACCTGATACATCCCTTCCCACCAGACGTGGTTGGGGCTCCCCATGGAAGCGCCGTGCCTGGCACGGGCACCTTCATCATGCCACAGCTCCCAATAGGTGTATTCGATGGGCTCGTCAAAGGGGGTCGGTGTCAGCTTACCCCGCTTGTAAAGCTCCTGCATGATGGCCAGCGCCGGCTTGCCGAACTTTTCGTTGTAGAGCACCACCACATCGTCGAAAAGCTTCATGAAGCCGTTGGCAAACGGGGTGCCGTGACATTCTACACACACCTTCATCATGGCTGCCCGACGCCGTTTGGGGCCAGCCACCACCTTGACGATACCGGTCGTGCCATCCCGTTTGGCCAGGCCGTCGCCTTTTTTCGGAGGCTCCTTGCTGACGGGCCAGTTTTGTTTGTCGCCATCCTCAAAGATGATCAGGTATTGCTTTTCGGACACCGGGGTATTGAGCTTCCAGGCGTTGCGCATACCCACATCATGGGTTCCCCGCAGGGAGGGCGTGGCAGCCATGTGGCAGGTGACGCAGGTGGGAGCGACGTTGTTGTCAACACCGGTGACCCAGCTGTCGCTTTCAAAATTCATTTCATGTTGCCGGGAGGAATAAACCATGCCGTGCTTGGAGGCGTCATAGATTTCCTTGTCCGGGGAGTCCAAACCGCTGTGGCAGCGGGAGCAGGCCTGGGGATCCCGAGCCTGGGCCTTGGAAAAAGAGTGGCGCACGTGACAGGAGGAACAAGAGCCCCGGGAACCATCGGGGTTGATGCGACCGATACCGGTATTGGGCCAGGATTCGGGCTCCAGAGAGCCATCACCCCGCACCTTCACCCGGGAGCCGTGGCACTGGGCGCAACCGGCATTGACCACCGCCGGGCCACTGACCAGATTACCCAGGGTCTTGACATATTTATCCAGACGCACCACGGCATCGGCATGGGTGGAGCCCTGCTGCTGCTTGAACTCCTTGGGATGGCAACGGGCGCAATCCTTGGGAGAGACGATCAGGGAGATGATATTCCCCTTGTGCTCAAAAGCATCGGCATCGCTCTCCTCAGCCCGGTGGCAGTCATAGCAGTTGACGTTGGCCTTGCCATGGGCTCCCCCTTTCCACTGTTCAAACAGGCCGTGGGAAGATTTTTTGTGACACTTGACGCACTGGCCTCCATCCTCATGCCCCCAATTGGAGGGGTCCAGGTCCACCTTCTCGGCATATGCCGGTTGAACCAGGGCCATACAGACCATTGTGATGGACAATACTGCAAAAATTTTCCTTAGAACGCTCATAAACATCTTCTTTCCCATGGCTCCCTCCCCGTTCAAGGGGCGCTCGTTTGCAAAAGGGGGTCATCAGTGCCATCTGTATTTTAAGAGAGGCCCTAGGCCCCCTCTCTCAAAAGCCAGCCACCCTCCCCCACCACTCCGCTCTCTCTCCAACCCCACCACCCATGCCCTCGCTCCGGTCATCGGGGAGGGGGATTGTGCCACTGGTTGCGGCAAACCTGCCACCAGCTTTCTTTGAACCGTTGTCACTGTCTCAATCAGGCTGCTGCCTGGCCAAATCGAATACCCCCGTCACATGCCATCAGCCTATAATGGCCATCCGTTGGGGAAATTTGAAACGCTATGAAGGGAGGAGTCGCCTCCCCCCTTCATATTCAAACAATGCAACAGATCAGGATGCGCTAAAAGATATCATCCTGGGCTGCTTTTTTCTTGGCAACCTTCTTCGTGGCCACGTAGGGGATGCCCTTGAAGGTGTTACCCACCAGAGGCTTGCCATCCACCATCTGCACGTGACACTGGGAGCAGTTGTAGCGGCCCTGATAGAGCTTATCCAGCGCCTTGCCGGTGCGATCCTTGTAGTGGCTCTCACCCATCACCGGGGCTTCAGCCATTTCATAGGTGGAGATGTCATGGCACTCCAGGCAGGTGTTCTTGCCCTTGAGGATCACCATTTTGTCCTGGGTGTGGGGAATCTGTGGGGGGGCGGTGTTCCAGGCCCGACTCATCACCTTCTGCTTACCGGGCTTGTCTCCCAGATAAGGCTTGTCCGGAGCTACCACTTCATCGGCAAAAAGACTCTTGTCACCACGCAGTGAAACTATGCCACTGGCCGCAGCCAGGCCGCTCATGCCCAGCAGCACGAAAGCGGAAAGTAGAACCATAAACTGACGTTTCATGAAACCTCTCCTTAAGATTTTCCTCTGATATCCCGTTCAGGATCAAGGCTTAAGATTGGCGTTTCCCGAAGCGGAACACCTCTTGGGGGCAGATATCGATACAGCGCCCGCAGTTGGTGCACATCGCATCAAGAATCGTCACATCCTTACCTCGAATTGCCGGTACGATCACCTGGGGTTCGGGACAGATATAGTAGCAATCGCCGCACTCGTCACACTTTTCCTTTTCAGAACGAATCCGCAAAGGACTCCACTGACCAACCAGGCTGTAGGTGGCCCCCATGGGACAGAGATGGGAACACCAGGCCCTTTCAGCAAAAAACGCATCCAGCAGGAAAATCCCTACCAGAATGGTCCAGCCCATTCCCAGACCGAAGATGATCTCCCGGTGCATGATGGAAACGGGATTGACCGGCTCCCAGGCGATGACCCCCAGCAGAGCACTCACCAACAGCACCATACCGAGTACCCAATAGCGCAGATTGCGAGTCAGTTTGGCATAGCTTTTCAGCTTCAGCCGCCCCCGAACCCAATGTGCCCCATCGGTGACCAGGTTGACCGGGCAGGCCCAGGAACAGAAGAGCCGGCCCCCAACCAAGCCATAAAAAACCGTCACCACCAGCAAACCAATCCAGACCTCTTTTGCCAATGTCCCACTGGCGAACCACATCTGTAGAGCCAGCAGGGGATCGGTCAGGGGAACCGTATCCAGAATGAGACTCGCGGAAAGATTCCCCTTGATGATCCAGATGCCGAACCACGGTCCGAGCAGAAAAAGTGTGAGCACGAAAAATTGCGACATCCGCCGCACGAACAACCATTTGTTGGATTGCCAAAAACCTTTTGCTTGAGACTTGCCCGGAGTGGATGTGGTCATTCCCCCACCTCCGACCCCTGGTTGAGAATATCCATGGCGGAAGGACCGAAACGGGCCTTCAACTCCGCCGGGGTATCCTCTGGCTGCACCAGGCCAATGGTGCCGTGTTGATAGCTCACACCGTCAGGGAGGTTGTAGCGATGAGGCACGTCAGGCGCGACCAGACTTTTCCCGGCCTTACGCTTCTCTTCCCACCCTTTGCGGTAATGTGCACCCAGCTGCCCCTTGGCCAGCTTGATGGGCAATACCTTGATGGCCGCCTCCTCCAGAATGCAGGCGCGTTCGCACTTGCCGCATCCGGTGCAGGCGTCGGAGTGAACCACCGGTATGAACTGCGCGTGCACCCCGGAGCGAACGTTGTGCCGGTATTCCAGGGAGATCGCCTGATCAATCGCCGGGCAGACCCGATAGCACACTTCGCACCGAAGGCCCAAAAAGGCGATACAGGTTTCCTGGTCGAGCAACACCGCCAGCCCCATACGGGCTTTGTCGATGTCGGTCAATTCCGGATCCAACGCCCCCGAGGGGCAAGCTTTCACACACGGGATATCCTCACACATTTCGCAAGGAATCTCTCTGGCGTGAAAGTAGGGAGTCCCCAAACTCACCCCATCTCCCACCCGGGAGAGTTTCAGGGTGTCAAAAGGGCAATCCCTGACACACAATCCACAACGCAAACACTTGGCCTGGAAATCAGCCTCCGGCAGGGCGCCCGGAGGCCGGAGGGCTTCGGCGGGCAGATCTTTCTTTGCCCCTTCCGCCTTCCAGGCCACCAGCATCCCCACCAGGGAGACGGTGCAAGCGGTCTGCACCGTCTCCTTGATGGCTTGTCGGCGAGTCAGCTGCCGACGACCATCAGGAGGGCTTGCCTTCAGCTCCGATTTCCGACTTTCCGCCATTAGACCTTAACCAGTTTGACCGCGCACTTTTTATAGTCGGTCTCTTTGGAAATAGGACAAGTGGCATCCAGGGTGACTTTGTTGATCAGCACCCGGGCATCGAACCAAGGCACATAGATCAGACCCACTGGAGGCCGGTTGCGACCACGGGTTTCCACACGGGTGGTCACTTCACCCCGACGGGAGACCACTTTCACCTTGTCACCCCGCTTGAGACCCCGTTTTTTGGCGTCGTCGGGATGCATCTCCACCAACGCGTCCGGGAAGGCCCGATAGAGCTCGGGAACCCGTCCGGTCATGGAGCCGGAGTGCCAATGCTCAAGGACACGACCGGTGCACAGCCAGAGATCATACTCTTTGTCGGGCATCTCTGGGGGAGGCTCATAGGGAGCGGCGATGATCCAGGCCTTTTTGTCGGGCTTGCCGTAGAACTGGAAGTCGCTGCCCTTCTCCACGTGGGGATCGTAGCCTTCTTTGAAGCGCCACAAGGTCTCCTTGCCGTCGATCACCGGCCAACGCATGCCACGGGCCTTGTGATAGTCGTCGAAGGGGGCCAGCTCATGACCCTTCTTGGGACCGTCGGAAGAGAAGCGACGATACTCCTCGAAGAGACCCTTCTGGATGTAAAATCCGAAGTGTTCCATCTCGTCGTTCTGGTAGGTGTTGCCAGCGCTGTCAGTGACCTTGGTCGCCGGGAACCGATCCACCTGACCGTTGCGATAGAGCACATCATAAAGGGTCTTGCCACGATATTCCGGCATCTGCTTGATCAGATCCTCGGTCCAGACATCCTCAACCTTGAGATATTTGGAAAATTCGACGATCTGCCAGAGGTCGGATTTCGCCTCACCCGGAGCTGAGACCTGCTGACGCCAAAACTGGGTGCGCCGCTCGGCGTTGCCGTAAGCCCCTTCTTTTTCGGTCCACATGGCGGTAGGCAGCACCAGATCCGAAGCCTGGGCGGAAACCGTGGGATAGGGATCGGTGGTGATGACAAAGTTTTCCGGATCCCGGGCGCCTTTGAGCCAGGGATTCAGGTTGGCAAAATCCTGGAAAGGATTGGCGCATTGGACCCAGAGGACGTTGACCTTTTTGTCTTCCAGGGCGCGCATCATCGCCACAGCATGGGTACCGGGTTTGCCGGGGATGGTGCCGGAGGGGAGCTTCCAAACCTTTTCGGCAAACTTCCGATGGGGCTCTTTCATCACCACCAGGTCAGCCGGGAGACGATGGGCGAAGGTACCCACTTCACGGGCGGTGCCGCAGGCGGAGGGCTGACCGGTCAGGGAGAAGGGACCGTTGCCGGGCTGGGAAATCTTACCTGTGAGCAGATGGATGTTATAGACCAGGCCGTTCATCCAGGAACCCCGGGTGTGTTGATTCATACCCATGGTCCAGTAGGAGACGATCTTGAGCTTGGGATCGGCATACATCTTGGCCAGCTCTTCCAGCTTCTCTTTGGGCACCCCGGAAATTTCGGCGGTGTGCTCGAAGGTGTAGGTGGAGAGAAACTTGGCGTAAGCATCCATGTCGATGGGCTGGGAGCCAACCTGGGCCTTGCGGGGGCTGGAATTCTTGGCAGCCTTTTCCAGGGGATGGTCGGGCCGGAGGCCATAGCCGATGTCGGTGTTGGCCAAGCGCAGGTTGACGTGCTTGTTGACAAAGTCGCTGTTGACCGCACCCGACTGCACGATGTAGTTGGCAATGCAGTTGGCAATGGCCAGATCGGTCTGGGGCTTGAAGACCATTTCCAGGTCGGCCAGATCGGTCACACGGTTGGTCAAGGTGGTGAGATTGACCAGCTTCGCACCCTTGGTGAGCTTGGTGTCGGTCAGACGGGAGAAGAGAATAGGATGCATCTCCGCCATGTTGGCGCCCCACAGCACGAAGGCGTCGGCATGCTCCAGATCGTCGTAGCAACCCATGGGCTCGTCGATGCCGAAAGCCCGCATGAAACCAGCCACAGCTGAGGCCATGCAGTGACGGGCGTTGGGATCGATATTGTTGGAGCGCAGGCCTGCCTTGTGGAACTTGGCAGCGGCATACCCTTCCCAGATGGTCCATTGACCGGAGCCGAACATGGCCACCGAGGTGGGACCCTTTTTCTTGATGGCGGCTTTGTATTTTTCAGCCATCAGCTTGAAAGCGGCATCCCAGGAGATGGGGCCAAATTTCCCATCCTTGGCAAACTTGCCATCTTTCATACGCAGCATGGGCTGAACCACCCGGTCGCTGCCGTACATGATCTTCGAGAGGAAATAGCCCTTGATGCAGTTGAGACCCCGATTGACCGGTGCGTCCGGATCACCCTGGGTACCCACGACCTTGTCATTTTTTACACCTACCAGAACGCTGCAACCCGTACCGCAAAAACGGCAAGGGGCTTTGTCCCAGCGCACATCACCATGGCCGTCGGCCATGGCTGTTACCGGATTGAGTTCCACACCGGCCGCCGCTGCTGTGGCCGCCACTGCGGAGGACTTGATAAATTTCCTGCGAGTTAGATTCATGCTTTAAGTCTCCTCCCTTGCTGTTGACATCCCGAACAAATTTTTATTGATCTCCGTATAGTCACTGCCGGTCGCCAGACCGGTTTTTCCACTTTTTTAAAACGCCTCACCTTCCAGTTGATTCCGACCTCTCAGCCTCCTTGGGTCAGATCACGGCCATTTCTTCGACCGGGGAGACGCTTCAGCGCTGAGACTCCTTTTTCTTCTGCTCTTCCCGCTCGCTGGTCTCATCGTTCTCTTCCTTGACCTGCAACGCCTTGATCACATTATCGGTGAGCTTCATCTGTGCCGCCCGCTCATCGGATTCTTCCTCAAAATAGTGGTAGACCATCGCCGCTGAAATCACCCCGGAGGTGTGGTGCAGATTGCTGATGAGCCGGGCTTGGGTCCCCATCCCCGTGCTTTCGTAGGTGATGATGATTTTACCGTTGTCGAGCACCTCATGAACCTCGATGCCCTCCTGCTCACCCAGATTTTCGGCCACCTCATGCTGTCGACCGGGTTTGGCGTAAACCAGAATGCCGCTGATATTCATGATGCAAAACCTCGGGATCGATTCAGGGTGGAATGGGCAGAGGAATCCTGGCAGTTACCAGGGAGCAGTCCGGACGGTGTGACAGGGGTGTTCGATGGGGGGGGTAGGTCGGTTGGTTCGAAACAATAGATCCCAGAGCCGGATGGCATCCTGGTGGATAAAACAGGGTGGTGTCCGTGGTGCGTCAAGAGGTTCGAGCCAAGGTTCATCGTCATCCGTTCAATCCGATCCTAGGCGGCATGGGCCTTCGCCTCCGTTGCCATGGTGATGGCGTTGGTGGGGCAGGCTGCAACACAGGCCCCACATCCGCTACAGCTTGCCAGATGGACTTCCGGCAGCTCAGCCGCCCCCAGACGGGGTTTGAAGCGCAAGGAGCGGGGCTCACAACAATCTCCGCAAGCCCGGCAAAACACCCCTTTGTGGGCCAAACAGCCGCTGCCGATATTCGCCTTGATGTACCAAGGTGGGGCACTCTCCCCGGCTGGCGGCGCCAGCAACGCCCCGTCCTGGCAGATTTCCAGACATTTTTTGCAAAAAGTACACTCTCCCCGGCTGAAATCGACCTGGGGAAAACCGGCCCGATCCAGGGTGAGAATCCCCTCAGGACAGCTTTTTATACAGTCGCCACATCGGGAGCAGAGCGTCGTAAAGCGGGAATCGGAAACATGCCACGGCGGGCGGGTGGGAGGCGTTCCCCGAAAAAGGAGGTTTCTTCTGGAGATGGCCTGCGGCATTGTTGTCCGGTTGGCAGGGGGTGGAGTCATTCATTTTGGATGGCTGGTAACAGCCGATCCGTCCTTTACCTAAAATGGTACGTGCATCCGGCGCGGCTCTCCATGATTCACCATGGCAACCCTGAGCCCGATGATGGTTCGGTACGACCTGTCTCAGCCGATCCGAATCCCTCCCCTCCCCCTTTGTGTCCGGTAATGATCCCAGCCTGAAAAAAACCAAGCTTGGGTGGCTCCCAGCTGCTTTTGACGGCAACCTGGAACATTCACCGCTACCTCTACCTGACATTTTGCGAGACTAACGGAAAAAAGGCACGGGTTCTATATCAGAAAATGTAAATTTTTTGTAACTGCACGTAAACAAAAGAAAAAAACGTTTGTATTCACTGATATTTATCAATCTTAGGCTGGGATGATGCACCCAAAAAACATTTTCAAAATTGATCGGCGTTAATTTTTTGCCGTTATCCATTTTTTCTGTCCGCAAAGCGCTGGCGCTTGTAAAGATGGCTGGTCATCTCTCGAAAAACAACCCGTCTGCGCACTGGCAATGATATTAATTCTCAATACGCTCCGATTTCTTTTCAATCAGCACAATTTCGAAAAGTCCCCCTGAAAAACAGTGATGCCGAAAGAAGGCAGCTCCCCAAAAAAAAGCGACTGCCAAATCTGTTTTTGATTGGTGCTACATTCCAGACAGGAAAAAAGATCGGCACTCAAGGAAGGAAGGGAGAGACAGGGAAGGGAAAAGCTGGGCGGGAGAGAGACCATCAGGAGAGGACTCTTGACGGTAATGATGTGCTTCCATCGCACCTCCCTCTCACAGGAAGGTGCTGCTCTTTTCAGCCAAATTCCCGATAGAGCAGACGAAACGATAAAACCGACGGAACCCAATCGCTTCGTCAGCCAACGCATTGGCTTGGGACCATGCCCACAGCAAGCATAGCCCCCCAAACCATAAAATGGTTCCGTCAGCCGAAACCCGGGTCCAAACCCAGGCTGGTTTCACCACAAAAACCGGATGCCTGGAAACATTACAACTGTTGCAAAAAGAGAATGATCTGCCAAATTTGCCGGGTGGTGAGTCTCTCCTTATAGGCTGGCATATCCGATCCCAAAGGTATCCCACCCTCGGCAATGCTCCAAAACAGATACCCCCCTTCATCCCCGATCCCACGACCGATGAACGCCAGGCGGGCTGGGGGTGGGGAGAGTGTGGCGGAGTGATAGCCGAAACCAAAGCCGTCCGCGCCATGGCATTCAGCACAAAACTGCCGATAGAGATCCCCTCCAGCCACGATATGGCCACGGGTGGCTGGGTACGGATTGGTAACAAACAGATAATCAGCCGGTTGCCCTTCGGCATAATAGTCCCGTCGATAGCTGTACCAGTCCCGCTCCTCCTGGGCAGAAGGGGCCGCCAAGACCAACGGCTCCCAACCCCCGGTCACAAGGCCTGCCGTGACCCAAAAAACCACCACAGCCACAACGCCCACCCCCCTTTTCAACCAGGATGGTGCCCCAGGCTCTCCCCGAACTCTTTCTGTTATTTCCTGCCGCTGATTCATAGCCCCCTCCAGGCTTTATTTTACGGACCTTTTACTTCTGTTGGACACCCTTTTTCGGTTAAAAAATCCCGGATAAACGAGACTGTCCACGCCCCATTTTCAGATATCCATCACGCCCCAAACCCCTCCTGTTCCAGGCCCGGACCAAAAGCAGACACACCCCAAAACAGCACTTCTTTCAGCAACCACCCTCTCCATTTGATATAATAATTGAATGATTACGTGCACCTCTTTCGGGAAGAGGGAGCCCCCTCAACCCGGGAAAAAGTGTAAACTATTTTTTTGACATCTCCCAATCCCTCGGTTATCTCTAGGATTTCCAGCCATACCTGGGACCGGATAGCCAGCGAACAAGAGATGCTGGACGATCAGCGCGTCCCGGGAAATCTACCATGCGTGAGCCCATGGATATTCATCAACGATTAATCAGACTGAAATCCAACCTGGAGCGTGTCAACCGGGCCTGGACCCATGACGACTATGACCAGCTGATGGGTTTTTTCGTCGATATTTTTCCCCAACTCATCGGTGGCCAGCGCTGTTCCATTTTCATCGCCGACCGGGATAGCGAAGAGGTGTGGCTGAAGTTTGGCACCAACCTCACGGAAAAACAGATCAAGGCCCCCAGAACCGGTTCCATCGTCGGCAAATCCATCAGCACCGGACGGGTCATCATCCAAAACAATCTCGACACCCAGGAGGGATATCACTCCGTCACCGACCGCAAGACCGAATTCGTCACCCGCGACCTGATCTGCGTGCCCATCAAAAGCCTCTTCGATGACACCTATATCGGTGCGGTGGAGGTTCTCAACAAGATTTCCGGTGAATCATTTTCCCAGACCGACGCCAAACTCCTGCAAAGAGCGGTCAAATATCTCTCCCTGGCCATCGAAAGCAACTCCGTCTCCGAAAGAATTTCCACCATTTCCCAGCAGGTGGAAGAGGATATCGAAAAATCCGGGGAGGATCTTTTCGGCTCCAACCGGGTAATCGCGGAGAGCGATGGCATGCGCAAGGTGATCCAAATCACCCAGCAGGTGGGTGCGCTACCGGTCAATATTTTTATCTCCGGAGAGAGCGGCACCGGCAAGGAAGTGATCGCCCGGATGGCCCATCATATGGGGGATAAGAGGGGACGCCCGTTCGTCGCTGTCAACTGCTCCTCCATCCCGGAACAGCTGATGGAGAGTGAATTTTTCGGTCACGAAAAAGGGGCTTTCACCGGCGCGATGAACAGCCGTCAGGGCCGTTTTGAAGAGGCTGAAGGAGGCACCCTGTTTTTGGACGAAATTGCCGACATGCCCGCCTCCATTCAACCTAAATTTTTACGGATTCTGCAAGAGATGGAAGGCGCCCGGCTCGGAGGCAACCGAGTCCGTAAATATAACTTTCGCCTGATCAGCGCCACCTCCCGGGATCTGCGGGGAGAGGTGGAAAAGGGTAAGTTCAGAGAAGATCTTTTCTTCCGCCTTTTCGCTGTGGATATCGACATCCCCCCCTTGCGGGAGCGGCGGGACGATATTCTACCCCTGGCGTTGATGTTCTTGCGGCGAACCAACGAAAAATTTGAAAAACGGGTGGCAGGCTTTTCCCTGGAAACCCTGCAACTCTTCGAGTCCTATTATTGGCCCGGCAACGTCCGCCAGCTGCAACACGAAGTGGAACGCCTGGTGGCGCTGACACCAAACAATGAAACCATCTCCCCGGAAAGCTGCTCCCAAAAGCTCCTGCCCAGCATGAGCAAAACCAACGAACCCACCTTCGACACCCTCTCCCTGCCGACCCAACGGAAAAACCTGGAAATCCAGCTCATCAAAAAAGCCCTGAAACGGGCTCGGGGCAATAAAATCAAAGCGGCCCAGATGCTGGAAATCACCCGGCAATCCCTGCACAACAAAATCCGCCAATACCAGCTGGAAATGGCCTGATTACCCTACCCCGGGTTGAATCTCACTTCAACCCGGGAAATGGCGGAAGCCACCCTCCTCTCACCCTGTTTTCTGGACAAACCTTTCCCACATAATGCCCCCAGAACCCACTTCCATGCCCTATCCGCTCAAACCAAGCCGTTATTTTTACCCTTATTAAACAATAGATTCAGCTTGACACCCCGCTCACCAAGCCACTATTTATTTTCCGAATACACCCCATGAGTTTGATATTGACAAAAACGGTACAAGACGTTACATTAGAAAAACACATTGTAACGTTAAGTTAATTTTTCTCCATCCTGGTGGAATATTTTTTACTAGAGATGGCCATGGAATCCATACGCTGCCAAGGGGCAACCAATGGAAAACCGCATCATTTCTCAATCTCAATCTCGATTCCAACCGCACACGCCATTCATCGCCCCCCAAGCGACCTCAGAGCGGCGCTGTGGCCAGGAACGTCGGAAAGACTCCTTCGTCTTTCGGGATGAGGAAACCGAGCGCCGGGGATTTTTTCAGCGGCGTCAGCACAGTCGGCACGCCTAAAAGCTTCACGCTGAACCCTGCCTCATCCATATAATGTATCGACCATCCCCCGAGAGTCTGAAACGAGGGCCGCTCATGTTTTTTTTGTGGCCTCTCATTCCCTCACCAAGGGGGTAAAAGTCGCCGAAAGCCGTGTAACAGAACCACTATAAAAAACAGAAAATTGCGCAGGGGCAGGAACAAAAAGCCCCCACTCGATGGAAACCTCTCCTCTCTACCAACCAACCTCCCGGCAAGCACCCGAGCCACCCCCCGCATCCAGACCACACTCCTTGGCCACTCCCACACCTCGTCAAGCCACTTTTCAGGAATGCCCTCCTCCCCCACACCCGCACCGAGAATTCCCCCCAGGATGGCTGCGGTCGTATCCGTATCCCCTCCCAAAGCGATGATTTCTCGAATGCCTCGCGGATAATCCCCGGGAAAACGCAGCCAAATCTGCAACACCACCGGCACGGTATGGAGGATGTAACCACTCACCCCTTTGTCACACCCCAGGCTCTTGGCAAAATGATGGGGCGCCTCCCCCCTCCCGGCACTCTCAACCGCCCCTCTGACCGCTTCCAGAAACGTGTCGGCGCCACTCCCCCGGAGCACCCCCGTCAGTTGGGCCAGATAATCCTCTCCGGAAACACTCCCCCCGGAACGAAAGGCCATTGCCGCCGCCAGCGCCACCGCCAAGGCTCCCTGCTCTGCCAGGGGATCGGTGTGGGTCACCCGGGTGGAGCGTCGCACCAGATCCCGAAGGGTGTCGATATTTTCCCCGTAAGCGACCCCCAAAATCGGCGCCCGCATGGCCGGACCGTTGCCAGCGGAAAAAACCCCGCTTTTCACCGGTGAAAACCCCAGCCAAAGCTTGATGATCGCCTTCCCTGTGGCCATCCCCACCCCGGCTGGCAGCCCCATGAGCCAAAATCGCAGCCGCCACCCCAAACTCCGGGAAAAACGATCCCCCTCCCCCTGTGAGCGGATCAAGGCCATGGCCGTCATGCAGGCGTGTTCGGTATCGTCGGAACAAAACCCCTTGCCGAACAAAAACCGATAGCCGTCATGGTCAGGCTTAAAGCGGGTCTGCCGCCCACGGGAGATCCCCTCCCAGGGCAACCCCATGGCATCCCCCACCGCAAGCCCCAGCAGAGAACCGGTGATGGCTGCCGAAAGTCCCGCTGAATCTCCCTTGCCGCGATCCGTTTCCCCCATTTTCCCCTCCTCCATAGTCCCGATACACTCAAAGTCGTCATAAAAATGGAGAACGCCACCCCCCATTTGGGATATCCTGTTGGCAGCCTGGGGCAGATAATCCAAAAGCAGCGAACACCTGGGCAACCGCTCTTGGCAAACCAAGGGCGTTCATTCCATTTCAGGGATAACCGACTTCAGGGATAACCATCATGCCCATCACCCCCCTTCATTTTGGACCGGGACTGGCTCTCAAGGGGATCGCTCCCAGAGGGGTGAGTTTTTTGGCCTTCGCAGCAAGTCAGGTGATTACCGATACCGAGCCCTTCTACTGGATTTTTATCGCCAACGAATTTCCCTATCACCGTTTTTTCCACACCCTCCCCGGAGCCTGTGTGGTGGCCTTTCTGGCGATACTCACCACCTGGCCCATCCTGAAATGGCTGGGGCCCTTCTGGAACCAAAGACTACCGGAACAATTAACCCCGGCCTGGAGCGTGCCCCCGGGCTCCCCGCCCCTCCCCAACCTGGCCATGGGGGCCTTTCTCGGCAGCTTCAGCCACGTTTTTTTGGATATGATCATGCATAGCGATGTCCTCCCCTTCGCCCCCTGGTCACCCTGGAGCGGCCCCTTGGGATGGCTGTCGCCGGGGGGATTGATGCTTGTGTGCCTGGTGAGCGGCATCATAGGGCTCACCCTGATCCATTTTCGCCACTCCCCTTCCCACAAGAGCCCGTCATGAGCCCCATCACCCACGGCCTCATAGGCTGGATTGTCGCCAACAGCTCCCCCAAGCTCAATCCCAAGGAACGGGGCATCATTACCCTTGCAGCCCTGGTGCCGGATCTGGATGGCCTGGGAATCATCATGCAATATATTACCCAGGATTCCGATCACCAGGCGACCTGGTATTTCGACTATCACCACACCTTCGGCCACAATCTTTTTTTCGGAATATTTTTGATGGGGGTGGCGTGGATGGTGACGGAAAAACGGGGAGTTGCCGCCCTTCTCACCGGCTTGAGCTATCATCTCCACCTGCTGGGAGATCTGGTGGGCTCCCGGGGAACCCATGTGGACGACAAGTGGCCCATCCCCTATCTCTTTCCCATCTCAGATGAATGGACCTGGAACTGGTCGGGGCAGTGGCAGCTGGTCTCCTGGCAAAATTTTACGGCCACAGCTCTCACCCTGGGGATCACCTTTCATCTCGCCTGGCGCCGGGGCTATTCTCCTCTGGAGTTGATTTCAAACAGAGCAGACCAAGCGTTCGTAACGACCCTTCGCAAGCGTTTTCCCGCTTCCGGATAGCGGCATGCAACCACAGGCCTGGATAGCCGACTCATTGGGATAGCCAACTCACCGACAGACCCTGCCAAAATCACCCCTCACCCAGCCCGCTCCTGACCATGGCCACCCCCTGAATTTTTCTCCCTCCCAACCCCGGACAACCAGTTGGAGAGAACCGCCTCTAGCTCTTTCCGGCAAAGGCTGCGATCCACCTCCGGGTCAAAACGGTAACGATAGTAGAGGGTGATCACGGGGATAAGCTCCGGTCGTTTCAGACGCCTGATCCAATCACCAAGGGATTCCCCAGCCTGGCGCTCCTGCCCCAGGCCTGCCAGATGAGTCAGCAGAGGATCAAGAGGTGTCTGCCTGGGGGTACTGCTGGAAAGGGCTGTACGTGGACGCCTTCTACCCAACCCGGCCCGCACCGCTCCCCCCTTTTTCCACAGCCGCTTGCCGAGAATATAGCCAGGGATCAGGACCAACCAATAAAACCCCGGAATCTCCCTTAACCCCCGAGCCCCCTGCCACTGGGAAAAGTGAAAGCGCGCCTTGCTCCAGAGATCCATCAACCCCTGCCAAAGCTGCGCTCGGGCCTCCTCAAAATCAATCCAGGCCCCGGGGGTGTTATCCACATCCTGCCAGTGGCCGTTCACAAAAGCCGTCGCCCAGGCGTGGGCGTGACGACCCCGCACCACATAGACCCCCTCCTCCTCCCAATATTCCTGCACCGACCAGCCAGAGGCATAACGCGCTGGAATGCCCGCCGCCCGCAGCAGCAAAACGGAAGCGGTGGCAAAATATTCACAGTGGCCCGAGCGGGTGTGGCGCAAAAAATCTCCCACAGGGGTGGCCTCTTTGCCGGGAGATTCCAGATAGAGGGAATAGCTGAATTGATTGACGAAAAAAGCTTCCAGACGCCCCAGGCTCCCTTCAGGATCATCCGCCGTCAAGCCAAGCTCCTGGACGATCTCCTGCAACACCGGGAGTTCCTCAACAGGCACCTGAAGATCCCGATCATCCGGGGCATCGCTTTGGGACTGTTTTTTTTGGTAGAGGAGTCCATACCCCGGAAAGGGCGGCCCTTCATCCACCTTCACCGAGGCGAAGCGGTTGAATTGCATGCGTTGAACCAACAACTCCTGCAATTGGTAGGTACCCAGTGGGATCGGCAGCACCCCCCGCCCCCGGGAAAAATCCTTCCAAACATGGATCCGAATCGGCTTCCCTGCCCCCTTCTCACCCAGTTGCCAGGTTCCGCTCTGGTTGAGAGGTGTCATGGCCCGAAATCCCGGTCGGGAAGCGTGCCACTCGGAGCCCATGAACAGATTAAAACTCCCCTCCCGCAAGAGCAGAGGTTCCACATCCAGGGGGTTGGCCTGCACCCGAAAAAGAATCCGCCCGGAGCCCTTCAGCCGCCCCACATCCCCAATCGCCGTGCGCCGCTTGAAGGAATCCTTTTCCCCGGCAAACATCTCAATCAACCATTCGGAATATTGTTCCGCCATCACCTCCTGAAGCTGGTTCAAGCCCGCCTGCCCCACATAACCCATTCCCACAGCCAGACTCAAAAACATCCCCCACACCCAAGCCGGGATCCATCTGCCCCGCACCGGCCAAAGGGACCAGGCGACCAAAACCACGATGCCGACAAAATACCAGGGATTGCGGGCCTCCACCGCGCCAGCCGCCACCAGACAGATACCAAAATAGGGATACGCCGGGGCAATGCCTTTGGCCGTCTCTCCCACGGCTGGTTTTTTCTTGCGGAGGGAAAAAAACAGACTGCTCAGGGGAATCGTTTTCCGGTCGCTGAAAAGAAGGGCGGTCATCAGCAGAAAAAAAACCAGCGGCAACATCCGCAGCACCCCAATCACCGGGGCATCGCTTCCCTGTACGAAAAAGGCCCAACCAAGCACCATCACCAACAGCCCGGTGGAAAAATCGGCCACCCGATAAAAATCCCGATCCGTCGCCGACCACTGCCAGGGAACAAAGGGGCGGCTTTCAATCACCACCGCCAGCACCATCCCCAGCACCAAAAAACCGGTCTGCCAACCCCAAAAAAGAATCCCCGCCCCCAGCAAAACAGGCGGCATTTTCACCAGAGATGGCCCGTTCATAACTTCGCCAACCCTTCCCCAATCTGCCCGGCCTCCAGCACATGAAACCGCTGGGGTGCACCCGCCATGGGGCCGGGATTGAGCCGCTCCCCCCCTCCCCGAGGCTGAATCACCATCACCTCCAGGGGCAATCCCCGGGAGAGCAGTTTGGAGACCAACTCCTGGCGCTCTGCATCCCAGGCAAGGAGTATCAGCAGCACCCCGCTCAAAACCGCCACATGATCCAACACCCAGGCGGCGAGTTGGGAAAAGGGTTTGTTCAGCTCATGGGGCACCGTCGCCAAAATTTCCAACACCTGCTCCGCTCCCCCCACCCCCCGCCCGGTGGTCACCTGAATCGCTGTGCCCGAGAGCAACATCCAGTCGAGCAACGCCTCCCCGGAATCCAAGGTCACCGCCATACTGGCCGCCACCGAGACCGCCTCTTCGAACACCTCTTCCGGCCCCTGGAGAAAGGTGTCGAGAATCAACGCGTGGCGGGTAAAATATTCTTCCTGAAACTCCTTCACCACCGGCTTGCCACTGCGCGCCCAGGCAGGCCAATGGATATGGCGAGGAGAATCCCCATCCCGATACTCTCTTAAAGAAACAAACTCCTCGGCATCTCCCACCGATCCAGCCAGGGACTCCCCTCCCGGCTGATATTGGCGTCCTCCGGGCAGATTAAAACTCACGGGAAAGGGGTGGCGGCGAGGCAGCACCAGAAGGGTTTGGGGGCTGGGAACTCTGGCAAACCCCTTGAACAATCCGAAAGGATCAGCCCGGGTGACGGCAATGGCGGCGAATGAGATACGCCCCCGGCGTTTGGGGGTGGCGTGCATTTTGATCCGCACCTCCCCTTGGGGAGCCAGGGTGGGAACCTGTTGGGAGCCCGTTTTGATGCCCACCTTTTTGGCGATCAGCCACATAAAGCGATGGAAGCTCACCTTGCGATCAAACCAGTTGCGCTCCTCCTCCCCCGGCTCCCGGGCTTGTTGAAACTCGGCCAACGTCGGACGGGGATCGGCCAGCTCCTCTTCCACCCCCAGCCCGATCCAGCGTTTGTCAGAGGGATTTTCCAGGACGATTTCATAGGAGAAGGATTCCCCGGCGGTAGCGAATTGGGGAAGCTGCCGGGAGGCTCTAAAACGGCCCCGAAAAAAGAGCGTGGAGAGCATGGCCGGGATCAACAGGGCCATGAGCCAGGCAAAGAGCTGATAGTCGAGGGTTTGGGAGGTATCGATGCCAAAGATGGCGGTGACCCCGATACCGGTGATAACGAGGAGGCCGGGGGAGGTAAAACGCCTGCGCCAGCGGTGGGTCATTCCCGCAAAACGCCGAAACAGGGGATAGAGCAGCCGACGGATCATCCCGCCCCCCGTCAAGTTGGAACAGGGGTGGAAGCGAGGATTTCCCCGACAATGCCTTCTGGGGTTTCTCCGGAAAATTTGGCTTGGGGATCCAGCTGCAAGCGGTGGGCGATGCAGGGTATGGCCGCCTCCCGAACGGGATCCGGGCTCACAAAATCAAGACCATCGGCCAGGGCCAAAGCCTGGGAGATGCGCATGAGGTTCAATGATGCCCGGGGGCTGGCACCGAGCTTGACTCCGGGACGGGTGCGGGTGGCTTGCACCAGATCCACCACATAGCGTTTCATCTCATCGCTGATACGTACCCTGGCAACACTCTCCTGCAAAGCGATCATCTCCTCCAGGGTGGCTGCAGGTTGCAGATCGGCCAGGGGGTTGGCGTGGCCCTGGTTGGAGAGAATCTCCACTTCCATTTCCGGGGAGACATACCCCAAACCAAAGCGCATGGCAAAGCGGTCCATCTGGGCTTCGGGGAGGGGATAGGTGCCGTGAAACTCCACGGGATTTTGGGTGGCGATGGCAAAAAAGGGTGCGGCCAATGGCTTCACCACCCCGTCAACACTCACCTGCCCCTCGGCCATGGCTTCCAGAAGGGCGGATTGGGTGCGGGGGGAGGCGCGGTTGATTTCGTCGGCCAGGAGAATGTGGGTGAAGACCGGCCCTTGGCGAAAATTGAAGGTGTGGGCGGAAGGATCAAACACCGACACCCCGACAATATCGGAAGGGAGGAGATCGGGGGTAAACTGAATGCGTTTGAATTCGGCGGATACCGTAGCGGCCAAGGCCTTGGCAAGGGTGGTTTTACCGGTGCCGGGCACATCCTCCAAAAGCACATGCCCCCGCCCCGCAAAGGCCGCCACCAGCCAACGCAAGGCTTTGGTGGGATTACGAATAACCGCCGCCAGATTTCCCTCAATCCGCCCAAACAGCCCCTGCCCCCGTTCCAGTTCCAGTTCCCCGTCCATCCAAATCCCCCCATCCCATGGAATGAATCAAAGAGTCTACAGGGGGTTGATAAAACCACACTCTGGCAGCTGGGTCCACATTAGACTGAACAATATATTCATAAGAGGAGAGTCTATTCTGAAGGCTCCCGGGTTGGTGGGTATATCTGTGCGGGGGGCGTTGGCGATAAACGCATTTCTTCCCAGGCCTTGTTAAAATGCATGGATAGCTTGAATGCCTGAAAGGATGATCACACCTTTTTATTCGCGCTTACGAATATCCTGGATGGCCTGTTCCAGTTCAGCCAAGGCTTCCTGGCGCTCCTCATCCTTGAGGGTGGCGAGATCCATCATCACCAGCAGGCCTTTTTTCTCCAAATGTACGTAACGTTGATTCCGGGCCAAATCCCGGTAGAGCCCCACCACTGAAAAAGGCCGGACCGGGCGGTGGATGCCTTTGACTTTGATTGTGGGCTGTTCCTCGGCATGGACCATCTCCCGGGCCAAGGCATAGGTTTCATAGGTCATCATAATGCCGTCCGGTTCGGCTTTGTCTTCCAATCGGGCGGCCAGATTCACCTCGCCACCGATGATGGTGTAATCCATCCGATCCTGGCTGCCAAAATTGCCCACATTGCAATAACCGGTATTGATGCCGATACGCATATGGAAGGTTTGTTCATAGCCCATGCTCTGCCATTTGGAGCGCAAATCCTGCATTTTTTTTTGCATGGCAATCGCCATCCCCACGCAGGCGATGGCATCTTCCTTGGCTCCTCTGGTCTCCGGATCACCAAAAAACATCAACATCGCATCACCAATAAATTTATCGATGGTGGCCCCATAGGTGATGGCAATATTGGACATTTCGGTCAAATAATCATTCAAAAGAAAGGTGAGATCTTCCGGCTCCAGATCATCGGTAGTGGCGGTAAAATCCTTGATGTCAGAGAAGAAAACCGTGAGTTTTTTGCGCTCCGTGGAGAGGGTGACATCCCGCTCGCCGCTAAAAATCGATTGATAAACCTGGGGGGAGAGATATTTGGATAGTTTTATTGAAAGTACCTCCAACATCCCATAAGCCTCGTCCCGCTCCGCCTGGGTCTGCTTGCGGGCGGTGATATCTTCCCAAATGGCCACAAAATGGGTAATTTCCCCCTTGGCATTGGTCAGAGGCGAGATGGATATGGATTCCCAATAGAGTTCACCATTTTTTTTGCGATTCTGAAATTCTCCAGTCCAAATACGGCCCCGCAAAATAGTATTCCATAAATCCTTATAAAGTTCGGGATCGGTGTTGCCCGAAGCGAGGATACGGGGATTCTTGCTCGCCACCTCTGCCAGGGTGTAGCCGGTAATGTTGGTAAACTCGGGGTTGACGTACTCGATTTCCCCTTGGGGGCAGGTGATCAAAACCGCCACAGGGCTCTGCTCCACCACCCGGGAAAGCTTGCGCAGCTCCTCTTCCGACTGTCGGCGCTGGGAGATGTCCATATAGGTGCTGACAAACCCACCACCAGGCAAAGGGCCTCCGGCGATCTCCAAAACCGTCCCGTCCCGACGGATCCGCTCAAAACGGTGTACTTTGGAATGTTTGGCTTGCTCCACCAACTTGTTCACCAGGGTTTCCTGATCCCCCGGGCCAAACTCTCCCCGGGCCACCTCATATCGAATCAGATCGGAAAAATGGGTCCCCGGGCGGACCAATTCTTCTGGAATGTCGCGTAATTCGCTAAAACGTTCATTGGCTATGATGACCCGCAGATCCCCATCATAGGCCACCAACCCCTGATGGATGTTGGCCAAAGCGGTTTTCAACAAAATCGACTGACGGGAAAGCTTGTGTTCAGTGTTGAGACGATCGATGAGCCCGGCCAGGGTGTTGGCCACGGTCACCAAAAAAGCATCCTCCTCCCCTCGGCGCATATGCCCAGCCTCGGTATAGAGGTTCAAGACACCCAACAGACGCTCCTGCAATAAAATGGGCACACAATAATGGCCGTGATCATGGATGCCCTCAAAGGTGACGTCATGGCGGTGATCCAGATGATCCGCAAAAACCACCTCCCGGCTTTCAGCAGCCTTGCCGCAAAGACAGTGGCCAAATGGAATCTTCTCACAACGTTCCAGAAGAGGCCCCGCCAACCCTTTTTGTGCGACCAGGGACAGCTCCCGACTATCCGGGGAGACTAAAAATATGGAGCCCTTGGATTCCAGGGATATCCACGGAATTCGGAAAATGACTTCCAAAATTTCCGCCAACATCTCTTTCATGGGCATGTTTTTCAGACTGATATAGGTGATTCGGGTGATCACCTGGTCGGCAACTATCCCGCGCTCTTCTTCGGTGACATCCTGGACTGTACCGATAATTCGGATGGGCTTGTTGTGCTTGTTGAGCATGACCGTCCCTTGTGTTTCCAGGATGCAACAAATGCCATCGGGACGGAGAATGCGATATTTAAAATGGTGGGGGGATCCTTCAAGGGAAGCTTTGACCGTTTCGATATAGTGGGCCCGGTCTCCAGGGTGGACCCGGTTTAACATGGTCTCATAGGAGGGCTCGAACTCCCCTCTTTTCAGGCCGTATATCTCCCAAACTTCGGCAGACCAGATAAGCTTATCCTGCTGAATATTCCACTCCCAGTGGCCCAGGGAACCTTTTGGGGAGGCGGATGACATTTTTTGGAAACTGGGGCGTGAAGTGGAATTTTCCACACCCTCATTTTTGGGAGGATTATTCTTCATTGGGAAAATCCCGGTTGAATTGAAAATATAGAAGACGTTGCAACGGCCCCCATTGCCCAGAAATCCTGATAAGAAGGAGGGGCAAAAATCGCCTCCTCACTTCTGACTTGGGTAACATTGAGCGTCATCTCCCACTTCCAAACTTTTGGCAAGAGGCGAATGTTCACCACTAAATAGAGCGAACCAGTCATCGTCCCTGATGTTTGGAAATGGCTTTTGAAGCGAAATTTTCTTTAGTAATACAATCCTCACATAATGAAGCTGTTTCAAAAAAAAGTCAAACAAAAGGGGGTGAAACAGCTCTTATCCAAGTAACAAGTACTAACCAATTTGTAACAGCTTGCTTTTTTCGTGAAAATTGTTCAACGGAACGGCGTTTTGCAAAATATTTGAAAAAGAGAGCAGGGTTAACAGGGACAGTATATTCAAATTGTATTTATTGGCTGGTTATGCTAATGATGTTTCCCATGGCACGTATTCCAAGAATCACCGTTCCCGGCATCCCCCACCACGTCACCCAATATGGTAACCGGGGGATGACGACCTTTTTTGGCCAGGAGGATTATCAGGTTTATCTCGACCTTTTGCGGCAATTCAGCAGCAAGGCCGGTACAGAAATTTGGGGCTATTGTTTGATGCCCAACCACTTGCATTTGATTTTGATGCCCTCCAAAAAAGATGGACTGCGCCGCGCATTGGGGGAGACCCATCGCCGATATACCAGCCGCATCAACCAGAGGCAAAAGACCCGGGGACATCTGTGGCAGGAGCGATTTCACTCTTATCCCGTGGACGAAGAAAATTTGCTCCTTTGTGCGCGTTATGTAGAGTTAAACCCGGTGCGCTCCGGGCTGGTCAAAAAAGCAGCCGATTGGCCATGGTCCAGTACGAAGGCACATTTATTGATTCATAATCAAGATGTTGTCCAGGTAAAGCCGTTATTGGAGCGGGTGGATGATTGGCAGCGGTTTTTAAAAAAAGGGCTTTCCAGTGAGGAGCTGGAAACCTTGCGCCGTCACAGTCGAACCGGCCACCCTTTGGGCTCAGATGATTTTTTTGAAATGCTTCGAATGAAGCTTGGCAGGGATGTCAAACCCCGCAAGCGGGGACGCCCGAAAAAATCTGATGGATGACTGTTTCCTTCATTATTCATCAAGAGTGAGGGGGGTAAATCATGTCTGGGAAGAAAATTTGGTTGTTTTGGTTGGTATTGATGGTCGGTCTGCCCTGGGTGACCCCGGAGCAGGGGGAAGCCGCCCCAAAAGATCGGTTCAGACCCCACAGAGACTTTCCCCCTGGGCTTGAACCCTCAGGTGCTCGGGAGTTTCCCGCCGGCCCCATCTGGAACCATAAAGATGCCAAAATCAAATGTTCCATGGTGTGCCAGGCGGTTGGCGGGGAGTGGACCGGCCAGTGGCGTACGGTAAAAGCTGCGGAAAAATCCCTTTGTCAGTGTGGCGGATTCACTCGGGATGTGGTGGTATCCAATATCGACCGGTCGCTGATGCTGGGAGAGTGGCCCTTTGACAGGCAGTTCGAAGGTGAACGCTATTGGGGAAAAATCGTCATCGACCGAAAGGTGGGTCGCAATAAATATACCGGGAAAAATTATACTTCATTTATCTCTGGGGGTAAGAAACATGCGGTGGTGATGGATGTTGACGCCATTGTGACCAAAAAGAAAGTGACGTTTCATGGGATCAACTTTAAATACACCAAAAACCCCAACCATAATAAAGTATACTATCCAGACAATTTTGTCTGTCGCCGAAAAATCGGTTATTTCGACTGCTACAGCTATGATGGCGTTCGGGAGACCGTGAATAACTCCGGTGGCAACTTTACCATCCAAAAAGAGCCCTCATTCGATGAACCGGTAGAGGTGGAACCCGAGCCTCTTCCTCTGCCTGAACCGCGCCCTCTCAAATCCAAAATAGCCGGCCTCTGGGAGAGCCGCTTTGGAGAGGTGGAGTTGCGTCGTGATGGTGGGGATGTGACCGGAGATTATGGCAAGGATGGGCGCATTTACGCCCTGGTGGATGGCAACGTGGTCGAGGGTGTCTGGGTTCGACCTGTCAGCAAGAAAAAATGCCGAAAATCCCGACACGGTTCCCGTTATTGGGGGCGCATGGTTTTTCGGTTTTATGGCGACCATTTCAACGGTTTTTGGAGCTACTGCAATGCTTCCCCCAATCGGGAGTGGAACGGTTTCCGCTGATTTTGCAGGCGTACCCGTTTTCCCCCTCAGCGCAATGATCGTGTTGGTGATGGCTTGATGAATAGATCACCCGGGAGGGGAAGAGGCCCACAAAATCCCCAGCCGCCCCCTCCCAAGGCGTTATAGTTGCTGTGCCAAGCGGTCCCATGGCACCAATCCGGGCACCTCTAAAGAGGCTATCTCCGGCTATCGGCAAACCCTGGCGATTCAGCCGAATAACATCGATGCCTGGAACAATATGGGGGCCGCTCTGGCTGGCCTGGGTCGATTCGCTGAAGCCATTGAAAGTTATCAAAAAGCCCTCTCCATCAACCCCCGTCACCATGAGACCTTGAACAATCTGAGTTCGGCTCAAAAGAAGCTGGGGCGGCTGACTGAAGCCCTGGCGAGCTTTCAACAGGCCCTGGCTATCAAGCCCAACTATCCCAAGGTTCACTATAGCAGTTCTATCTCAAAATTGGACACTCTTCCCTGACTCGTCATCCCCGCGAAGGCGGGGATCCAGGGAG
>JADFZT010000031.1 GCA_015232395.1 Magnetococcales bacterium
CGGAATGTCTCAGCGGCATAGCTTAGAACCGATGGATTTCCAGGCTTCTTCCGCTGACTTTGACGAGTCCCTGGATGGCCCCTCAACGACACCATTCCCTCTCACAGGCTTACCCCTGTTCCATTTTATACAGCTACCCTATTCTCTTTTGGCAAAAGATGCTGTACGGGTAGGCAGACTATTAATAAAGCCAAATAATGATGCCATAAGAATATTGTTTTGTTGTCGATTCGGGAAAGAAAAGAGCGGGAAAGAGATCCGCAAGCCATCAACATATTCAACCAAATCAAATCGATTGCAATGACCACTGCTTGACCAATATCAGTATGAATGTCGTGTTATGCAAACAATCTTCACTGTTTACTTTTTGTGAAAATTTTATTCAACAATAAACTCGGATGAAAGTCTTTTTCAACAAAAATACCCATCAAAAGCCGCCACAACCAGCTGCCTGCAAAGGTCGAAATGACGATCAAGCAACTATTCTTGCAATATAATCAAAGTATTTCTATCATCCATCCTGCAGACAAAACTAATCAATACTGGTATATACTATTTTTTTTGTAACAAGCAGTGCTGAGTTCGGTTATAATTGTTCTCTTTTGACCTTTGGCCAGTGAGTAGAGCCTCTGAGGGAAGCGTGTCGATCAAACCTGTCCCACTATTTCTATGCCTCTGTTTTTCAATGGTATCAGCTCCTGATTCCATCGCTTGGGCGACTGAAATAAAGACCGATCCCTCATCAGAAAAGAAGCACTCCTTGGCAACGGGGACATTCCATTCGGATCAGCAGGCCCTTGAGGATTTCAATGATCTCCTCATGATCATGGAGCAAACCACTGAGATCGCCACCCGCACCCGGCTGAATGCCGACTTTGTGCCGGGTATGGTCACGGTGTTGAAGGGAGCAAAATTGGAAGCCAGGGGGGTACATACCGTGCGGGAAGCCCTCTCCCTGGTACCGGGCATCATCCCTTCGGTCGATAAGGATATCGTCGTGCGGGGAGTGGCGCGATTTGCCTCCGGCAAGGTCAAGCTGCTCCTCAATGGCGTTCCGGTCAACGAAACCCTCACCGCTCAAGGTTCATTTCTCTACTATCTGCCCGTGGAGATGATCGAACGCATTGAGGTGATTCGAGGGCCCGGGGCGGCTCTCTATGGGGAATATGCCTATACCGGCGTGGTCAATATCATCACTCGCCAGCAAGGCAAACGTCTGTTTGCCCGATACGGCACCTTCGATACCTATGCCGGTGGGGGGCATTATTCCTACGCACCCCCAGAAAAAAATTGGTCCATGAGCCTCAATCTGGCCGGATATGTGACCCATGGCGACAACATCTTGAGCGGCCCGGATATTCTCCACTCAGCCGCTTACAACCCCACCGGGGTGGATAATGCCGCCATCTCCCTGGCACCCGGTTTCACCAACGAGGAAGCCTCCCAGCAGTCAGCCATTTTTTCATGGAACTACAAAGATTTTTCTCTGCTTGCCCAACACGTCAGAAGCGGTCGAGGCATTCCCTATAACGTCACCGTGGCCCTGCCCCCCGCCGATAGCGGGCTGGTGATGGATGAAAAGGAGCAGATGATTGAGGCCCGGTTGGGGTTCGACCTGATGCCAACCCTGGGGGGGGAAATCAAGCTCGGGTGGCAGCAATATATTTTCGATATGGACGACCATACCTATTATCCCCCGGGCTACACCCAGATTCTCACCACCCCCCCCTATGCCATTCCCTTTGCCGACGGCATGAGCGTCAGCGCCTATGGCAAGGAGCAAAAATTTTACGGCGGTCTTACCTTCGACTATACCGGGTTTGATCGTCACCACTGGACCCTTGGGCTTGAGTCCGCCTTCGTGGACTTTACCGACTCCGCCTCTTCGTTCAACGGTGAGGCCTACAGCTGGGACGAAAACTGGTCCACCAGTGAGGTTAACCGGCAAATCATCGGCGTCATGGTACAGGATCAACTGGAGATCACCGATCATCTGACATTGACCGCTGGGCTCAGATACGACCATTACGACGACGTAGGTGAAAGTTTGACGCCACGCGTTGCCCTCACCTGGCGTATTAACGACCACCATATCCTCAAAGCCCAGTATGGTGAGGCGTTTCGCCCCCCCACCTTCATGGAGATGTATTCCGTCTCCCAGCAGATCGGGGATGAAAACATCCAGCCCGAAACCATCCACACCTTTGAGCTGGGCTACATCCATCGCCAACCCGGCTTGGTGGGACGCGTGACCCTGTTTCACTCCAAGCTCAAGGATTTGATCGACCTGGTGGAGAATCAATATCAAAACCGCGAAGATGTGGAGGTGGATGGCATAGAACTGGAGCTGGAAAAGGAGCTGTTCGGGGGGCTTAAATTGGACGGTAACCTCTCTTATGCTACCACCGAAGACAGCGCAACGGGTCAAGAGTTGGAAGGAGCTGCCAACTGGCTGGCCAACGCTGGTCTGGTCTATCAACCCGTCACCGACTATGCCCTCTATCTACAGTATCATTATGTGGGGCGCCGCCACCGGGAAGTGGGGGATGATCGGGATAAATTGGGGGCCTTTGGCACCTTGGATCTCACCGGTCATATCCACAATCTCTGGCACCCCGGTTTGACCTTGCGCCTGGGGGTGAAAAATCTTTTCGATGCCGATGTCACCCATCCAGCCCCGGCAGAGACCTACCCGGAAGATTTTCCCCGGGAGGGCCAGGAATTTTGGCTCGGTCTCACCATGGTGTTTTAATAGGACGATGACCTTCCCCCACAACACGACCTTTTTTCGGATATCCAGTTCTTGGGCGAGGGAGAGGGCTGGGTTGCAAAGGGGTGCTTGGGAAACGGGAATTTGGCTCTTTTTTCTGGGCGTTTTGCTCACCTTGATGGTTCTGTCAGCGCCCCTCCTGGCGGATGAAATCTCAACCGAAGCGGCAACATCTGAACCCTCTGTGGCCGACAGGTTTTCTTCCTGGATGGAACCTTCTGGAAATGTGGATGAAGAAGCCCTCGAACCAGAGGAGTTGGCCGCTTTTGACGATCTTCTGGCGGTGATGGCCGAATCCACTGAAATCGCCACAAAAAACCACCTCAATGCCGATTTTGTCCCCGGGATGGTCACGGTGCTCCATGGGGAAGAGTTGGAAGCTCGGGGAATGCATACCATCGCCGATGCCATGCTTCTGGTTCCCGGGGTCTCTTCCTTCTCATGGACCGATAGTTTGGCGGTGCGAGGATTGGCAGCTTATGGCTCGGGGAAGGTAAAGGTTCTTTTAAACGGGATTTCCATCAACGAAACGCTCTTTGCCCAGGCCAGCCCGATTTTTCTTCTGCCCATTCAACTGGTAGAGCGCATCGAAATGATCCGAGGCCCCGGCTCCGCAATCTACGGCGAGCACGCCTTTTCCGGGGTGCTCAACATTATCATCCGGGATGAGGGCAATCGCCTTTTCGGACGCTACGGCACCTATGACACCTATGCCGGAGGGGGACTCTATACCCTTGATAATCCGGATACCAATTGGTCCATGAGCCTGGCTCTCTCCGGTTGGAAGAGCGATAGCGACGACCAGGAGGTGAGCGCCGACTGGTTGGCACTCTCCACGGAGCAACCTTTTCCGGAAACGAACCAAGCACTTTCCAATGCACCGGGCCCCTTCAACGAACGCTTTGTCTCCCAAGCAGCCCTTTGGCGTTTTAATCACCCGGAAATAACCCTCCTTGCCCACTATGCAAAATCCCAGGCAGGGGAAGCCTCCGGCTTTGAAAATTTTCTCCCCCCCTTAAGCGATACCTTGGTGGAAAAACAGGAATATATGCAGCTTGAGGCCTATCGGGAACAGAAATTGACAGAGGATCTGAGCGCGCAATTTAAAATGGGGTGGATGCAATATGTCTTTGATGTCGGCCCCTTACACCTGTTACCCATCGGCTACCAACTCCCTTTGCCGGACGATCTACCTACCGATGCCTCCCTATATCCCGACGGCATGGTCTATGAGGCGGCCACGGACGATTGGCGGCTGGTTTATCTCGATGGCATGATTGCCAACAGCTATGGCAAAGAAAGAAAATTCTACGGCAATGTGGATTTTACCTGGAAGGGATTGACCGACCACACCCTCTATCTGGGACTCGACTATGCCAAAATCAAGCTGGCAGAGGTTCGCTCCAGCGCCAACTATGATCCCCAGACACTCCTGCCCATCGATCTGACCACCTTTCCCTTCGAAGCGTACTATGGCGAATTTACCAATGGCGCCAACAACTGGCTTGCAGATGGCGCCAAACGGCAGATATGGGGCGTGGCTTTTCAGGATCAGTGGGAAATTACCGAACGCATCGGCCTCACCCTGGGGGGACGCTTTGACCACTACAGCGATGTGGGAGAGAGTTTTACCCCGCGCATTGCCGGGGTCTATCGTCTGAACGACAACCATATTTTAAAGGCCCAATTCAGCCAGGCTTTTCGCCCCCCCAGCTTTTTGGAAATGTATTCCAACAACATCGTGATTCAAGGCAACCGGGAGATCGACCCCGAAACCATCGACACCTGGGAACTGGGCTACATCTTTCGCAATCCAACGACTTTATTAAAAGGAACACTTTTTCACTCCCGGGTGCGGGATCTGATCGCCATCACCCAAATTTCCCAGGGAACTGAAGGCACCAGCCGCTACGAAAACACCACCGATCTTGAGCTGGATGGGGTGGAGCTTGAGCTGGAAAGGCAGCTCACCCCGAGTCTCAAGCTGGACATGAACCTCACCTATCTGGATACCGAGGATCTGAAAAACCAGCAGGAAGCTGCCGGAGCCTCCAACTGGATAGCCAATGCCGCACTTCTCTATCAACCAGATCCTGATCTGTCGCTGGCCCTGCAATATCGTTTTCTGGGACCACGCCACCGGGAAAAAGGGGACACCCGGGATAAGCTCGACAGCCAACACACCATCGACGTCACCGCTTCGTTCCATAACCTCTTAAAGCCGGGCCTCACCTTCAGAATCGGAGTGAATAATCTATTCGATGCGGATATCCTGTCACCTGCCTCAATGGGAACCTATCCGGAAGATATTCCCCAGGCAGGCGTGGAAGGGTGGGCGGTGATCTCCTATGATTTTTAAGCTGGAGCCTGTTTTGATAAGGGGGTTCTCTTCAAAGCCGATGATGGATGGGGAGGCTTGGTGATGGGAGCCTCCGCCCATATTGTCGTGCCCGGCATCCGCTGGTGGAGCCTGCCGGGAATGATGCCGTTTTGGAATGTGCCGGGACTTTGGGCCGCTTCCCTTGCCAACAACCGGGATTTCTCCGACCAGACGAACATCTCAGGGAAAACACGCGCTCTGCCTGAAGCCACCCCCGAAACCGTTACATCCCCCCCTTTTCAAGAGGTGCCTGACAGCAAGACGCTCCCGACAACGCCCGAGGCCGACTTCTGGCTGGCCCAGGGGAAAGCCCATCAAGAGGAGGAGGAAGAGATCAGCCTCGCAGCCCAATACCAGTTTATCGGCCCACGCCATAGAGACCCCTCCGATGACCGGGATAAACTGGGCTCCGACGCCACCCTTGATCTCACCGCGACCATTCACGATCTGGCCTTTAAGGGACTCGCTTTGCGGTTTGGGGTCAAAAACATATTCGACACCACCACCTACGAGCCCGCCCCGATCAACACCTATATCGGGGATTATCCCCGTACCGGTCGGATGTGGTGGCTCTCCCTGATCATGGATGATGGGGAGTGGCCATGAGGAGAGTCTACCTTCGACGCCTCCTTCTTCTGATGCTCCTGCTGGCTGGTCCGGTGGGATTGGCCACAGCCGGTGGGTTTGAGCTGGGAGACCGGGTACAGATCGGGGTTCGGATGTTTCCCAAAATGGTCGGGGGCAACCTGCAAATCAGCACCAAAAAAAATCCTTCCGGCAAGCTGCTGCTCCTGGTCGCCTACGACAAAGATTGGAAAACCGGCCAAAAGGTCGCGGAACATTTAAAAAGCTCCGTAGACAACATCCACAACCTGCCTCTTGAGGTGGCCGTGACCGGAGATCTCGACTTTAAACCCTATGAGGCGGATCATATCGCCGGTATTTTTCTGGCGGACAAGCTATCCAAAGGCAAGCTGGATCGATTGATTGATTTTGGCATTAAACGTCAGATCGTGCTTTTTTCACCCTTTGAAGGGGATGTCGCCCGAGGGGTGACGACGGGCCTCTATGTGGCGACCCGGGTGCGTCCTGCCCTCAACCTCACCACCCTCGTCAACTCCAAAATCCGCTACAACCGCCTCTTTCTAAAGGTTGCCAAAAGCTATGAGTAAACCCGGCAGCCTCTTTCCACGCCGATTGGCGACCCGTATTTTTTTGGCCTTTGGCCTGTTTACCACCCTGGTGATGGGGGGGGTCTACTGGTATTGGCAGGAGGTCGTGGTCCAGCAGATCCGCCAGCAGGAGCAGGCCAAACTGGATCTATTGGCCCCTCTTTTCGGCAAACAGATGACCATTGCCCTGGAGATGGAAAATCTGGAACGTCGGGAATTTTTGGTCCGGGAGCTGACCAGTGAAATCATGCTCTCCCGCAACCCCTCGACCGGGCAAAATCTATTCGATGGGGTGGAAGTAGAGCTGGCCGACGGTGTCAAGATGGTCAAGCGGCTCCCGGGCGCTGATTTTTCCGGCTTTTCAGCCGAAGTGCTGCTGGTGAGCGAAGAGACCCAGATGCCGGTGGGTATTTTGCAGCTCTATTACAGCAATACCTTTTTTGAAAATCTGTTGGAAAATGCACGCAATCAGCTTTTCCTGTGGCTTGGGGGAGTTGCCCTGGCCATGCTGTTTATCTGGATGTTGCTGGGAGTGATGCTCAAGCCCCTTCGGGTTTTGTCCATCGCCTTGAGGGACTGGGATCCGGAAAAGGGCGGGCAAAAACTCCCCCCTCTGCAAAAACGCGCCGGAGAAGAGATCCGTCTGGTTCAGGGGGCGATGGAAGAGCTTCTGGCCGCCCTGGAAAAGGAGCGCAGTCATCTGGAAGAGCGGGTACGGCAGCGGACGCATGCTCTCAAGCAGGCCAAGGAAGAGGCTGAAGCGGCCAGTCGGGCCAAGAGCGAATTTTTAGCCAACATGAGCCATGAAGTGCGCACTCCGATGAACGCCATCATCGGTCTGACTGATCTGGCCATGGGGGTAGAGACCTCCCCCAAGGTGATGGGCTATCTGCGCAAGGTGCACACATCCTCACGCTCTCTGCTCAGGATTATCAACGATATCCTCGATTTTTCCAAAATCGAGGCGGGCAAACTCGATCTGGAATCGGTCGCTTTCATATTGGACGAAGTACAGGACAATTTGGCGGATCTCTTTAAAAAACAGACCGCTGAAAAAAACATCGAATTGATCATTGCCACCCCGCCTGACCTTCCCTGTGCCCTGATTGGTGACCCCTTACGACTTGAGCAGGTGCTGGTCAATCTGGTGGGTAACGCCATCAAGTTTACCGAAACCGGTCAAATTTTGGTCAAAACCTCACTGGTGAAGGAGAGCGAAGAGCGGGTCTGTTTGCAGTTTTCGGTTCAGGACACCGGCTTGGGTATTCCTCCCGGGCAGCTGCCCAAACTTTTTGACTCCTTTGTCCAGGCCGATGGTTCCATGACCCGAAAGTTTGGGGGTACCGGTCTGGGGTTGGCCATCTGCAAACGCATTGTCGCCATGATGGGAGGGCGCATTGAGGTAGAAAGCCACGTGGGGAAAGGAAGCACCTTCTACTTTTCCTCATGGTTTGCCAAGCAGCCTGTATCCCACCGGTGTCTGCCCATCCTTCCGGAAAAACTATCCGGCATGAAGGTGCTGGTGGTGGACGACAACCCCGATGCCCGGGAGATTCTGGCCGAAAACCTGAAAGCGTTCTCTTTTTCTCCGGCACTGGCCGCCGATGGGGCTGATGGGTTGGCAAAAATGCGCCAGGGGAGTAACGGAGAGAACCCCTTTGCCCTTTTGATGGTGGATTGGCGCATGCCCGGGATGGATGGCCTCCAGATGGCCCGGGAAGTGCTGAACCATTTCAGTTTGGCCAAAAATGCCCATGCTCGCCCCAGGGTCATCATGCTCACAGCCTTTGGCAATGAGGAGATTCAAAACGAGGCCCGGGAAGTGGGAGTGGATGCCTTTTTGGTCAAGCCGGTCAGCCGCTCCCTGCTGTTTGACACCATCATGGATCTGTTCGGCATGGAGTCGGCCAAAGATTTCCAGAGACCCCCCAGCCGAGTCGAAGAGTTGGGGGTGGTACAAAAAATAGGTGGCGCAAAAATTCTCCTGGTGGAGGACAACCCCATCAATCAGCAGGTCGCCCGGGAAATTCTTGAAACGGCCCAGCTACAAGTCACGGTCGCCAACGATGGCCAGGAAGCAGTCCAACTGGTGGAACAATCCGATTTCGAAGCGATTTTGATGGATATTCAAATGCCGGTGATGGACGGCTATACCGCGACCCGAATCATTCGCCAAAATCCCCGATTTACCGACCTGCCCATCATTGCCATCACCGCCCACGCCTTGGCAAGCGACCGGGAAAAAAGCCTGGCCATGGGGTTGAACGACCACGTCACCAAACCCATCGATACCCGGCAGCTCTTTTCAGCCCTGCTCAAGGTGGTGGAACATCGAAAACGGGAACTCCCCGTATTGGCCTCTCCGATGGCACCGGAGAAGGGCAAGAGTCAGGATTCCAGCCTACCCGACAACCTGCCGGGAATCGATCAGATGGATGGTTTGGAACGTCTGGGGGGCAATGTCCGTCTGTTCAAGGATCTCTTGATCCGTTTTCGGCAGGATCATGGGGATCTGGGAAAGCAGATCGAATCTGCCATCAAAGATAAAAGCAATTTGGAACTGGCCCGAACCATGGTTCACACCGTCAAGGGCGTGGCCGGTAACATGGGAGCGGTGAGTCTCTTCACAGCGGCCAGGGAGCTGGAAGTAACCATCAAAAACGGTGACAAAAAGAACATTTCTCAAAGTCATCAGGCCTTTGCCGAGCGGTTGCAGGAGTTTTTCGAATCAGTCAATTTTTTGGAAGAGCAGGAGAGACAACGGATCAGTCAGGCAGATGACAAGGGCACCTCAGACCACACCAAAATCATGGATACTGCCAGTCTTCAAGAACAGCTGGAAAGTTTACGCAACCTATTGGAAAATTTTGATATGAGCGCTGAAACCAGCTTTCGCCATTTGTCAGCCCCTCTGAAAGAACTAGGCCAAGGGGCCCGAGTAACACGTATGGAAGATTACATTGGCCGACTGGAATTCCCTAAGGCCTGTGGTGTGGTGATAGAAATCCTGGAAGCACTTGCCACCTCCCGGGATAAGTCGATGGATGGGAGTGAATCATGACCGAGGCCGTTCAATTTGAAAGACTGAAAATCCTGATAGTGGACGACATGCCCGCCAACATTCAGGTTCTCAATAATGTCTTGGGCTCTCGGTTCAAGGTCCACTTTGCCACCAACGGTGCCGATGCCCTGAAACAGGTCAAGAACAACAAACCGGATCTCATCCTCCTCGACATCATCATGCCCGATATGGACGGTTATGCGGTGTGTCGCCTGCTCAAGGAAAACCCTGAAACCCGGGAAATTCCCGTCATCTTTGTGACGGCCCGCAACGAAGTGGGGGATGAAACCCGGGGATTTGAGCTGGGAGCCGTGGACTATATTACCAAACCCATCAGTCCCCCGGTGGTACTCGCCCGGGTGCGGACCCACCTCCGCCTCCATTCAGCCCTCCAAGAATTGGAACGACAAAATACCGAGCTGATTGAGGCCAATCGGCTGCGCAAGGAGGTGGAGCGCATCACCCGCCACGATTTAATCTCCCCCCTTTCCGGAATCATCGGCTATACCGATCAACTTTTGGAAGAAGATAACATCAACGCAGAACAAAAAGATCAACTGGAACGCATCTCTGCCGCGAGCTTTCGCCTACTCGATATGATCAACCAATCCCTGAGCCTCTTTAAAATGGAGCAGGGAACCTATCGTATGGATCCTCAAGAGGTGGAACTCCTGGCAATCGTTCGCAACGTCACAGGAGAGACCAAGGGGTATGCCAGCAGTAAAGAGCTGCAAGTAGAAGTACGGGTGGGGGAAGAGTTGGTCAGGGAAGGGGAAAAAGTATTTGTCCGGGGAGAAGAGCTGCTCTGTTATACAATTTTGGCCAACCTGGTCAAGAATGCCGTAGAAGCTTCACCCATCGGCCAAAAACTGACCATCTCTCTATTGACCGACAAGCCGGAGACCAACGCCATCGCCATTCACAACCAGGGGGTGGTACCTGAGGAAATCCGGGACAGTTTTTTTGAAAAATACGCTACTTCGGGCAAAAAACACGGCACAGGCCTCGGCACCTATTCCGCCCGGTTGATGACCCTGGCCCAGGGGGGAGAGATGACCATGCACACCTCTGAAGAGGATGGCACAACTGTGACCGTAACCCTGCCCAAAGAAGGGCGTGATTGATCCGGTTGCTGGTTATAGCAATTCCAATCAAGAATTGGACATATGCCGTTGCTCTTTTGCTGTCATTCCCGCGAATGCGGGAATCCAGAGTGTCTGGCACGAACCTTTCCAAATCTTGCTTCACTTTCAGCAAAACACCGGCCTTTCTTGAAAATTTGGTTTTTCCTTGAGGCCAATCATCAGCTCCCTGGATCCCCGCCTTCGCGGGGATGACGAGTCAGGGAAGAGTGTCCAATTTTGAAGTAGAACTGCTATATACACCTCCAAAGAAATGATTCAGCTGTCAGCCAACATGGCTGATAGGATATCACACCTGAATATCCAAGGATTCCGCCCTGCTCCCAGGATGACTTCTACGGGCTTTTTCAACCAATTCCCCACTTTGCACATAGCTTAACGCCGTCAGAAGAAAGTGGGTGGTGGCCCGACGCAGTCGTTCACCCCGTTCGGCATTTTCATGGACTACCCGCTCCAAAACGGTCAGAGGAGGGGGGAAGAGCCAATCCAAAAACACCCCTTCCGGTGGATCTGAACCAGAGGGTGCCTCCGTCTCCTCCCCTTTGGGATGACCGTGTGAGGAGGGGGGTTGCCGATTCTCTTCTGGATCGACGCTACTCTCTTTTCCAGGGTTTCCCCCTTTCCGCAGCCAGGCAGGAACCGGTTGGCTGGCTCGAACATGACGGGCTTCCAACTCCTCGCCGTTGGCGGTCAGAATATCCTGTAACACCCCCTGAAACCGCGCCACATCGCTCAAGAGATTGGGAATTTCGAAAAAGGTGGTATTTGCCAATGGATGGATCATGATTCACCTCCTTTTTTTCGCCTCCTCCCTATTTTTCTTATCGGCAGGCGGAAAGAGCAGGATGAAGGGAATCGATGGGGGAACGATCTGAATCAGGGAGGGGAGGAGGGGGAAACCGTCGGTTAGATGCCTCTAACCCACTGCTTTGGGGGGCTTTTCAGACCAGGTACACCACGCATGAATCGAACACCCTTCGCAATCGGGCTTGCGGGCTTTGCAAACATAACGGCCATGAAGGATCAGCCAGTGGTGCGCATGCCGCAAAAAAGCATCCGGCACCACCTTCAGCAAATCCCGCTCCACGGCTACGGGGGTTTTTGATTTGGCAGCAGCCAGACCGGTTCGGCGGGCCACCCGAAAGACATGGGTATCCACCGCCAGAGTGGGTTGGCCAAAAGCGACATTCAAAACCACATTGGCGCTCTTGCGCCCCACACCGGGGAGGGACTCCAACTCTTCACGGCTTTGGGGTACCTCACCCTCAAATCGATCCAACAACATCTGGCTCAAGGCGAGGATATTTTTGGCCTTGTTGTTAAAAAGACCAATCGTGCGGATGTGATTGCGAATCTCATCCACTCCCAGCTTGACCATCTCAGGGGGGGTAGAGGCTTTGGCAAAGAGGGCCGGGGTGGCTTGGTTGACGCTGACATCGGTGGCTTGGGCCGAAAGCACCACTGCCACCAGCAATTGATAGGGCGTGCGATGTTTCAGCTCTGTCTGAGGTTCGGGATCCCGCTCCCGCAAGGTGGTAAAGAGGGCTTCAATCGCTTTTTTTTTGATCATGATACCGTTCAAGCCCTCCCTGGCTCCCTCTTGACGTCAGCTTCCACCTGTCCTTCCTGTTCCCTGTCAGGCTCTCCCGTTCCCTGTCAGACTCTCCTGTTCAGGGTTTTTTATTCAGGATCGGTGCGATCAGGGGGGCTCGCAGCCGCAAGGTGGAGGGCATGCGAGAGCCAAGTAATGGGGATAGGTAGAGCTGGAAAGCATCGGTGATATCGGTGCCGTCAGCAGAGATAAACTCCTTGGGCATGGTTTTGGTCTTGCCTGCTACCGCCTCCAGGGGGGAGAGGCGATATTCCACTGAATAGTGGCCGGTGCGGTGGATGGTGACAGAGCCGTTCACCCCGTGCCAAAGGGCATACTGTGAGGCCTTTTCCCCCACCTCTCGGGCTTCCATCTGGTCCACATCGGACACCACTCCCAAAAAGGAGCGCTGTAGATAGCCGAAGGTATCCCCCCGTACCCGCTTGATGCCGAGCTTGGACTTGATGGCGTTGGTCAAAAGATCGGCCAGAGCCCCGGTGCCGGAAAGCTGGACATTGCCGTGGGCGTCGGTCTCCACCTGGGTTTTGAGTTTGGTCACCAGGGGGGTGCCCGTTTCGTCGTGAATGCCTTCAGAAACCGCGATCACACAGCGGCCCAGGCGATCATGGATGGTTTTGACATTCCCAAGGAACGCATCCATGTCAAAGTTGCGTTCCGGGAGATAGATCAGGTGGGGGCCGTCGTCACGAAATTTCCGTCCCAGAGCCGAAGCAGCGGTCAAAAATCCAGCGTGACGCCCCATCACCACCCCGACATAAACCCCGGGCAGGGCGCGGTTATCCAGATTGACCCCGGCAAAGGCACTGGCCACAAATCGAGCTGCAGAAGGATAGCCCGGGGTGTGATCGTTGACCACCAGATCGTTGTCGATGGTTTTGGGAATATGGATGGCGGTGAGGTCGTATTGCTCCTTTTGGGCAAAGTCGCTGACAATACGCAGGGTGTCGGAAGAGTCGTTGCCACCGATATAAAAAAAATAGCGAATTTGGTGGGCTTTCAAGACCTGGAAAATTTCTGAGCAGTAGGCTGCGTCCGGCTTGTCCCGGGTGGAACCCAACGCCGAACCGGGGGTAGCTGCGACCCGTTCCAGGTTGTGGGTGGTCTCCTGGGTGAGATCCAAAAAGGCCTCATCCACAATCCCCCGCACTCCGTGGAGCGCCCCGTAGACATGCTCCACCTGCTGAAATTTGCGCGCCTCCAACACCGCCCCGACCAAGGATTGGTTGATCACGGCAGTGGGCCCCCCCCCTTGGGCAACCAACACTTTCCCCTGTTTCATGATGCCACGCTCCTTATACCCAATAGTGGTAGTGACCCCTCAAGCATGATCGGGCTGAGTGCCATCCGGCACTCTCAAACAGATCCGACCAAGGCCGCTATCTTAGCCCAATTCCAGACACGCTATGAAGCCACGATGGGAATCACCTTGCGTTTTTTCGGGGGTTTGCCAAACACCTTGTTGATCAGTGCTTCCCCACCATCCGTCTGATAGGCTTCCAAAACCTGATTCAGCACCCCTTGAGCCGTCTCGGGATCCATGCCGAGGGCCTGGGCGATTTCCTGGAAAAGCTGCAACTCCTTTTCGGCCCCGGGATCACCGATTTCCCGATCCAGCTGGTAGCACACCCCTAACAGGTAGAGGGAATCCTCCTGCAGCTCCTTGGCCTTGGCCAGCCGTCCCAATTGATAAAAAGTGGCCGCTTCCCCCTTTTTATCGGCCAACTCACGCTTGATGGCCAGGGATTGCCGAAATCCGTCCAGAGCCCTGTCGTGCTCCTCACTGTTAAGATCCAGAGTGGCCATCTGGTGCAACACCTGCCCCTCCATCTCCTGCTGTCCGGTGGACCGCAGGTGTTCCAGAGACTCCTGGTAGAGGGGGCGCGCGCCTTCCGGGTTGCCCAGACGGAAAACCAACTCCGCCATCCAGGGCAAAAGCCTGGCGAGCCCTTCTTGATCGGTGCTTTCCCGATAGATAACCACTGCTTGCCACAAAAGCTCCCGGGCCTTGGGAAGGTTGCCCTGTTCAAACTCCAGAAAGCCCACTTTTTCGAGAAATGCCGCCCGGGCCTCCCCGTGGTCTGTTTCACCAAGAATTTCCAGCCCCTGCTCCAGCCAATTGACCGCAGCGGGCAGATGTCCCAAACGCTGGTCGATGGTGGCCATCTCCATCAGAGTGCCCACCCCCTCGCTGCCTTCTCCCAGCAGGGTAAACTGGCGTGCGGCTTCCGCCAACCAGGAGATACGGGAAAAACCCCGATCCATGGGCAGATCCTGGACCCATTTTTCCACCAACCAAGCCCAGGCACGCTGATGGACCCCTTTTTTGGTCTCATCCGAAAGTCGGGCAGGGTCACTCAGCCAGAGGCGTAAAAAACCATAAACCGAATAACAGGCAGACTCACCTCGGCCCCCATGGGGATGGATCAACCCCTGCTCCTGCCACTGTTGGATGGTGTCATCAATCTCACCCGCCTCCAAACCGCTCACCACCCGAATTCCCTCCCGGGTCAAGGGCAGACGCACCAGCGCCATGGAGGAGAGGGCTTTGCGGGCCTTGGAGGAGAGGGTTTCATAAATGGGTGAAACAAAGCGATCCAGACAAAAGGCCTCCCGCATGGCCCCTCGCTGCCGGGAATCCGGCTCCTCATCCAGCCGTTTCATCGCCTCGTTGATACCCTGATACATCTCCTCAAGGGGGGCGCTCTTCAGGGCTTCACGAATTTGGGACAGATAGCGGGGGGTGACCCCGGCAAAGCGGATGATCAACTCCGAAAGACCCAGGGAACGGTGGGCATCCAGAATCGAGGCTACCCGACGATCCCGGCGCAGAGTATGGAGAAAACAGGCCTCCGGCAGGGAGTTGATCTCGGCATGAACAAATCCCTCGGGCAGTTGGTCGGGATCATCGGGGGAAAAATGGCTGGTGACAATCAGCCGGGATTTGCCCTTCAGGTGAGTCAGCATGTGGAAAAAAAAGCGACCCATCAGGGGATCCTTGAATCCTCCCCCACCTGGAATGAGATCGCCATCCAGATTATCCAGCACCAACACGGTCGCGATCCGCTCGTTCATCATGCGCACCAACAGCCCCAAACGGTCACCAATGCCGATCCCGGGATGGTGGAGCAAAAACCGCTGCTCGTCCGCCAGTTTCAATTCCTTCAGGATCGGATCAAACGCTTCCAAAACCCGGGAAGGGGTGATGGGATTACCGGGAGAGGCCGCGACCGCGACCGGCAGCAGACCCTCCTTTTCCAGCTGATGGCAAAGATGGGCTGCCAGGGCGCTTTTGCCCACCCCCCCCAGACCGGTCAAAATCACCCCTTTGGTCGCCCCGGAACACAGGCCCGGTAAAAATTGCTGAATCTCACGGCGGCGGCCCAGAAAATCCCCCACATATCCCCCATCCATACCGGGGAGGGGAATCACCTCCAAGCGTTCAGGCTCCGGGGTGACCCGGGGAGCGTTGGCGGCAGCATTAAAAATGTGCGCCTGATCCGATGCGGCATAGATCGCAGGCAAGCTCCACTCCGGGGCTGACGGGGGCGGCTGGGTCGCCTCTCCCCCCTGACGGCTCTCAAAAAGGGCCTGATCCAGGCTCTCTCCACCGGCCAAGGCCCGATAAAAAAGCCGCACCGATTCCGGAATCCGGGAGAGGGCCAATGGCCAACCCAGGGCCAGAGGCACACCAGCGGCCACCAACCCCTGACAGAGGGCACCCACTCCGGCGACAGGGGGCGGATGGTTGTCATTCTGTCCGGAAACCACGACACACTGTACGCCAGAAGAGGCAAACAGCGACTGAGCCATCTCATCCGCCGTGAGCACTTCCGCCATCCCCTGGTCATCCTCAAAAGCAAAGTGACCGCTCTCCTTGCGGATCAGGGCCGGACCTGCCAGATGAACCACGTGGGGCTGAAAACGGCTCAGGGCTGATTTCAGTTCGGCCACGCTCCCCATGGGAATACCCTCAAAAGCGATAGGCTCGGAAAGGGTGCTGAAAGCCGAAAGCAGAGCCCCTTGTTCCCGTTCCAGATCCCCGACGGGCTGATCTTTGGGCGAAGCGGCCAAAAAAAGCACCCGCAAGGGGGCCGGAGCCAGGGTGGGGCAGCAGTGGGCCAGGCCGTGACCGGATTTGGGCTGACGGCGCACGCTGAAAGCAGAGTCAAGTCCCAGGGGTTGCCCTTCCGGGGGCCGCATGATTTCCCACGGCAGGTTCAGGATTTCCGGCGCTTCGGAGGCGATGGTCAAAAAGAGTGGGGTACCGGCAGGAAATTTTTCGGCCAAGCTCGACCACTCAGGCGCCAGCCAGAGGTGAAAAAGCTCCGTGCCAGCGCTAAAGAGGGTGTTGGTCACCATCTCTTCGGGGGCGACTTTTTTAAACAGCAGACGATAGCCATCCACCACATCGTGAACCTGACGGTAGGCAGCCTTGGCAATGGCCCGCTCCGGGGAAGGCTCACCACCATTGAAGCTGGTGGAAACCTGGTAAGGCGTGGCCTCATCGTCGGTGCGACGGATGGAAAGGGTCAAAACAGGTTGGATGGACATATTATAAACGTGAGCCCCTGAAAAAAGAGATAACGCGTTATTTAAACGGATCGTTCCGCCAGGCACAACGCCCGAAAGTGGGGTGATTCTGTCTGCTCACCCCATCCACCGTCCCAAATGGGCCGTTGGATCATGAGCCGTTGGATCAATGGTCCTCTGGATCAATGGATGCCAATACACTTTTATTCAGCTGTGCCGACAGGTGGATCAATCACTGTCACAAAGCCTTTTCGCCCGCTCGGAAGCTTCCCGAAGGATCTCCTCTTCCCCTGGAATCTGCCGATCTTGCATCAAAATTTGCCCATTTACCACCACCGTGTCTACCACATGGCCGGTGGCGGCATAGACCAGATTGGAAATAAAATCGTGTTCCGGAGTGAGTTCCACCACCCCTCTGCGTAAAAGCAAAAAATCAGCCTTTTCCCCAACAGCGATTTGCCCCGACTGCCCCAACATCGGCGCTTTGGCACCTGTCGCCACTCCCCACGCCTCCCGAGCCGGAAGCAAAGTGGGATCCTGGGCAGCATGTTTTTGGATCAGGGCGAATGTCTTGAGTTCCTGAAAAAGATCAAGGCTGTTGTTGGAAGCCGCACTGTCGGTGCCCAGGGCCATGGCAATCCCCCGTTGGGCGGCCCGGGCATAGGGAAACACCCCCCCCACGGTCAGCTTCATGTTGGAGACCGGATTGGTGATGAGCAGAGCCCCTCGCCGGGCGATCAGATCCAACTCGGCGTCATCCAAAAAAACCCCATGAGCCAGCTGGGTGCGTTCGTTGAGAAGCCCCAGCCGATCCAGATAGTGGGCTGGGCGAATACCTTGTTTTTTCAGACAATCTGCCACCTCACCGGCTGTTTCGGAGAGGTGAATATGGATGGGGGTTTGCCGCTCTTCGGAAAATTGTGCCACCCACCGCAAGCTCTCCTCGCTGTTGGTATAGATCGCGTGGGGGGTGATGGTATGGCGGATTCGATCTGAAAAATCCCGGGCCTGATCATGGCTTTCCAGCGCCTTCCGCCGGCAATCCTCAGCTTGTTTGAGCCCCGCCACATCGATCATGGGGGTGCCCACCCCGGCGCGCAACCCGGCATCCTCCACCGCCCGGGCTGCGGGCAAAAACTGCCAAAACATATCCTGAAACTGCACCGTCCCCGAACGGATCATCTCCAGACACGCCAAGCGGCTGCCCCAATAGACATCCTCATCGGTGAGCTTGGCCTCAGCGGGCCAAATCCTGGTTTGGAGCCACTCCATCAGAGGCATATCATCCCCATAGCCCCGAAAGAGGGACATGCCGGCATGGGTGTGGCCATTGACCAGCCCGGGAACCACAGCCATTCCCCGACCATCGATCACAACCGCCCGGGATAATGGTGAGAGATCCGGACTGAGTGCGGATATCCGCCCTTCCTGGATCTGTAAATCCACCAGGCCTTGATCCGGCAGCCAGACATTTTGGATGTGGAGAGTCATGGGGTTGTGGAATTATCTTAAAGAGGAGGGGTTGGGTTGGCTGGCATCAGCTGATGGAGCAGGGCGTTCACACAGCGAAGCAGTTTTTCCTGATTGTGCTGCACCTGCCCCTTGAAAGCCGCGTAGGAGAGCGCCTCCTCTGCCAGACCGTTGGCCAGATTATCCACCATACAGATGGCGGCGTAGGGAATACCCAACTCTCCGGCCAGGATGCACTCGGAAGCAATGGTCATCCCCACCAGATGGGCGTGGCTGGCCAAAAAACGAATTTCAGCCGGGGTTTCAAAACGGGGGCCTGTGGTCTGCCAATAGACCCCCCCATCCAGAGGCGCTGCCAGATCGGTTTGCTGCCAGGCTGCCAAAATGTCTCTCCGCCAAGCCCCATCAAAAGCGGGTGGGCGGTGGCTGCGGGCATCGTCGAAAAAGCTGAGATTGACCTGTAGAGCCAGAATATCGTCTGGAACCACCAAGGTGCCGGGTAGAATATCGGTGTGCAGACTCCCCACTGAGCCCACCCCGATGATCCGGGTCACACCCGCCTGCTTCAATGCCTGAAAGTGGGCCAAGTGGTTGACCCGGTGGGCAGGGGTGTAGGGATGGGTGCCGTGACGCTGCAAAAAGCAGAGCCCATCCCCAAGACTCAGGGTCACCGTACCGTGGGGGGTCTCCTCCCAGTGGACCCGAGCTTGCTGGAACCAGTTGGCGTCCAGAAGACCGGTGCCACCGATAAGGGCGATTTTTTCAGGCTGGGGCATGGGTAGAGATCGGCTAATACCGGCTCAAAGGGTCAACCATTAGAGGGATCGACGACCAAACAAAAAATCGATGACCAAAAAGGGCGGCTTAGGCTAGAAGGGCCACCAGGCTTTAGAATCGCCCTCTGGCTCTGACGGGCTCTCCTCACCGGTATTGCCGCGCTGGGCGGTGGTGGGATCGCTATCCCAAACATCCTGCCACCAGCCATCCTCGTCGGAGCCGAATTTGGTGGAAGGAGGTGTGGATTTTTCCACCGTGGCAGGGGTGTCCCGAATCAACAGCAGGCGTTTCCAGAGAGGCCGCCGCTTGGAGATGTGGTGGCTGGACTTGGCACTCGCATCCTTCATCGGGGTAGGCACTTCCCAGTTGGCCGTATATTCCGGACGGGGAAAGGCGGGAATGGCCGAGTCGTTTTCCCAATCCAAAAACCACGCCCACCAGGAGGTGCCAGGGCGGTTGTCCGCACCGGGAACGGTTTCGGGATCGAGAATATCTTCACCAAAATTGCGGTGGATGGTTTTGACAATCCCCCAATTGTCAAAGGTGATTTCCACGCGGTTGGCTACCCGGGAAAAAGTGCGCTGAATATTTTTATATTGTCGGTCGTGGATATAAATCCAACGCTCTTTTTTAAATACGTTGACGATGGTGGGGGAGCCCAGCAACTCTTGTACCTGGAGTTGGGTGGTGAGCCCCGGCTGAATTTCAGCCACCGCCTTTGGATCGATAATCACCCCTTTTTCGTGCATCACTGCCTGGCAGGCAGCAAGGGAGAACGTTAGAATGAGCATCAATAACCAACGGGGCAGAGCAATTTTCATGGGTTCTCCGTCACAACGCGGCCAAAAGGACGCCTATTCGAGGGGTCATCATGCAACCGACCACTCCCATGGCGTCGATACGATAAACAAATAATCCACCAATGATAGCCCCCATCAAGCCTGGAGCAAAGCCTACATGTCGTGGTTTCGGAAACTTCGTCAGGAAAAAAATCAAAAAAAAGCCCTTCACACCCAGGCCATGGCCCTCCACGATCAGCTGGTGGAGCAGGCTTTGAGCTTAAGCGCCGAGGATGGATTGGCCGTGGAGGACAGCTTCGATCTACGTTTTGATCTGGTGGTACTCTTTGTTTCAGCGGCTCTTTTTCGCCTGAAAGGGCAGGGGGGGAATCCCCGGGATATCCAAGCGAGAGCGGCTTTCAAAGATCAAAATGATACCGGTGAGATAATAACCGAAAAAAATGAAGTCGCAAAAAAGGCAGGCTCCCATGACAACAAAAATGAAAATGCCGATAGCCTGAAAGGGGAGACTCCCCCCAAAGAACAGCCGGATCAGAGCCTCTCCCAGGCCCTTTGGGAGATCACCTTCGAAGGTTTTGAGATGAGCTTGCGCCAACGGGGGGTCAATGATGTCCGCATCGGAGCCCGCATGCGTCAGATTTTTCAGGATGCCACAGGACGGCGCAACATCTACCTTTCAGCCTGGGAAAACGGGGACCAGGATGCCCTGCGCCGAGCCATCCGCCGCAATGTCCTCAACACCCGCCCCCTGGAAGATCCCGGCATCGACCGGATTCTTGCCGCCCTGGATCACCTGGCGGGTGAATTCCCCCCTGATAATCCATCGACTTGATGCGCAACCCGGTTGAACAGCTTGCAATCCTGTCTTCCGGCATCAATGATAAATGTCAGTAAAGAATCACATCTCACCCATCGACAGCTTAAGTCAGCAGGAGAGCCATTCCATGAACAAACGTCTTCTTCGGGACGCCGATCTCAACGGTAAACGGGTCTTCATCCGAGTGGACTTTAATGTTCCCCTGGACCCAAACGGCAACGTCCGGGAGGAGACCCGCATCCGCCGTGCCCTGCCATCGATCCGCATGGCTCTGGAAAAGGGGGGGCGGGTGGTGTTGGCCTCTCATCTGGGCCGCCCCAAAGGCAAAGTGGTGCCGGGATTATCCCTTAAGCCGGTCGCCGAACGCCTCTCCCAGCTCTTAGGTCAACCGGTGGCATTGGCTCCGGATTGCGTCGGGAGTGAGGTGGAAGCCCTGGTCAACGATCTCAACCCCGGGCAAGTGCTGCTCCTGGAAAACGTCCGCTATCACGGGGGGGAGACCAAAAATGACCCGGTGCTGGCTGAAGGGTTTTCGAAACTTGCCGATGTGGTGGTCAACGACGCCTTCGGCACCGCTCACCGGGCGCACTCTTCCAATGTCGGGGTGACCCGGTTTGCCGGTCCGGCACTGGCTGGGGTGTTGATGGCCGATGAGATCGCCTATTTCAACCGCGCCATCCGCAATCCCAACCGCCCGGTGGTCTCCATCCTGGGGGGGGCCAAGGTCTCTACCAAGATCGGCGTGATCGAAGCGCTCCTGGATCGCGTCGATAAAATTCTCATCGGTGGGGCCATGGCTTTTACCTTTTTCAAAGCCCGGGGGATTTCGGTGGGGGCCTCTCTGGTGGAGCCGGAAATGCTGGATATCGCCGCCCGGGCCGAAGCCGCTGCCAAACAAAAAGGGGTGGAGCTGCTCTTGCCGGTGGATGCCGTCGCTGCGGCCAAGCTGGAAGCCAATGCCGAAACCCGCACCGTGGCCATCGAAGCCATTCCCGATGGCTGGATGGGCCTCGATATCGGCCCCAAAACCCTGGAAACATTCAATCAGGCCCTGGAGGGGGTGCAAACCATCGTCTGGAACGGCCCCATGGGGGTGTTTGAAACCCCTCCCTTCAATCACGGCACGGTGGAACTGGCCAAAACCGTCGCAGCCAGCCCAGCGGTCTCGGTGGTGGGAGGCGGGGATACCGATGCTGCAGTGCGAGAAGCCGGGGTAGCGGATCAGATCTCCTATATTTCCACCGGCGGCGGGGCCTTCCTGGAGCTTCTGGAAGGGAAGGAACTCCCAGGTATCGCCGCGCTGGCCGACGCCTGATTCCGATGGCGGCTTGGGGACTATCCGGGGTGGTGATTGGGCGGGATGAAGAGCATCACCTGCCCCGAACCTTCCCCTTTCTCAAGCGCCTGGTGGATGAAATCATCTATGTGGATACCGGCTCCAGGGATCGCAGTGTCGAACTGGCCCGGGCGCTGGGGTGTCGGGTGTTGCATCAGCCCTGGAAAGATGATTTTTCCGCTCCGAAAAATTTAGCCATCGACCAGGCCCAATATCCCTGGATCCTCAATGTGGACTGTGACGAAATGGTTCAGATCACGGAAACCACCCGTGCCAATCTCCAACACCACTGCCAAAATCCCCAGGCGTATGGCTTCGCCATTCAGATCGATTCGGTGATGGCCGATGGCAAAAGTGTGGCCAGCCAGGCGGTACGGCTGTTTCGCAACGATCCGCGCATTCGTTTTGAAAATCCGATCCATGAGAGTGTGGCAGGCGCCCTCTACCGCCACTGGCCCCGCCATCCCCCCCGCTCCCTGGATCTCCATCTGAAACATTTTGGCTACCAAGGTGAGCTGAATCGGGAAAAAATAAAAAGAAATATCGCCATCTTGAGGAAATGGCATGAACGGGAGCCGGACAATCTGTTTGGTTGCTACAAACTCGGCACCAACCTCCTGCACAGCGGCTTCAACCGGGAGGGCATTTTTTTCCTGCAACGCGCCTTTGATCTGGCTGACCAAGCCCCTGATAAGGGCAGCTATCCTTTCCTGGAAAAGCTGATCACTATTTTGTACCAAGGATTGACCGCCCAGGGGGAAGGGGAGAAGGCTGCCCAGGTATTGAAGAGCGTCCGCCAGTGGGGTAGCAGTGATTGAAAAGCGTTCCGATCTGGTGCCACGCAGCCCGGCTGAGATGGTCATCGAGATGAAAGGTGTGGGATGAATTCTGAAAAGCTGCACGCAACCGACCCGAACGGCCACTATATCAAAACCGAAGAGCGTGGGATTTTGCTTCGGGAAATGCAGGATCACGCCAAAAAACACGGGGATGCCCATCTGGCGGTACCGGTGGTGCATATCATTCTTACCACCAGTGATGGTTTGGTGCGTCTGGTGCAGCGGGGAGATAAACCGGAAAACCCTTTCATGTGGGATAAGGCGGTAGGGGGCCACGTGGTCACCGACGACACCTCCCTCTCCCGACAGGCCTTCGACGACAACGCCAAAAAGGAGATCGCCGAAGAGATCGGCATCACCCAGATCACCATCGCCGAGGATGCCCTCCATTATCAGCGGCTGCGCCATTCCGGTGGTTTTGACTTTCAGCGGGAAGCCCTGCTCCGCCTGATCGATTATGATCCCTGGCAGGGGGCGGTGGCCCGGGTACGGGGGGGAGAACCCTGGCTCAAACGCTCCAACACCATGACCTATGCTGGAATTTTCGACGGGCCGTTCCGATTTATGGATGGCGAGGCCATCGCTGAACGCACGATGGCCAAGGGGGAGCTGCTGATGGAGATTCGCCAAACCCCCTGGAAATATGCCGATGGGGCGCGGGTGTTCATGGAACGCTATTTTCACCTGATTTAGGTGAGAAATCATTCCCTTGCAAAATCCCATGCCCCTGGTCAAGTCTGGAAGACAACTTTGCAAGGCTTCTTGGTAGGATACCCGACTTCGGCAAACAAAATGCACTTCCTCGGGCGCCAGGCAGGAGTCCTCCATAAAAACGGGATCGCCATCAAAAGCCGACAAAGAGTGGTAATGCTCTTTTTTTTTGTTTAAATTTTGTCTGATATTCCATCGACTTTCATAAACCCATTCTATGCATGGATCAGTCAAATTCGTGACAACATGAAAAGACTCTGATACAGTCTGCTTTTTTCCAGATGGGTTTGTCCCATCATGAACCCGTCTGAACTTTACTCCCATACAGGAGGAATACACAGGAAATGGACGCAGTTATCTTTATGAAGTTGGTCGCCATCTTGTTGCTCGTTGTGGGCAACGCTTTTTTTGTAGGTTCAGAGGTGGCCATTACTGCGGCACGACGCAGCCGGATCAAACAGCTGGCCGATATGGGAGACAAGCGTGCAGCCGTCGTCAAGCTCCTCCATGACGAGCCGACCCGGTTTTATGCGGTCACCCAAATCGGTATCACCCTGGTCTCCATGGCCTTGGGTTACATCGGTATGGATGCCTTCAAGGTACTCATGTCCCCCTGGTTTGAAAGCTTTTTTGGCCTGTTCATGGGGGCGGAAGCCGCCATACACTGGGGTAGTATCTCCGGTTTGACCATGGGCTTCATCATCATTTCCTTCCTCCATGTCGTCGGTGGTGAGCTGGCCCCCAAAGTGTTGGCCTATCACAAGTCCGAACAGATGAGCTGCGCTTTGGGCTGGATGATCAACGGTCTCTACATCGCCTGGACTCCCATCATCTGGGTGATGAACCACGCCTCCAACTGGCTGCTGATCGCCGTTGGCCATGGAGATATCGTCAAGACCGGTGAAGGGGGAGGTCACGGTCACGACTCCTCTACCATGTCGGCGGAAGAGTTGAGCATGGTGGTCAACGCCAGCAGCTCTTCCGGTGCCATTCCCCAGGATCAGGGCCGGATGTTGATCGGGGTGTTCGATCTGGAAGAAGAGATTGTGGAAGAAGCGATGGTGCCCAAACCGGATGTGGAAGGCATTCCCCACACCGCCACCATCTCTGACACCTTGGACTTTTTCTCCAGGAGCAAACATCACTGCTATCCTGTCTTCGAGGGTGACAAGATCATAGGCTCGGTGCTCACCAAGCGCCTGCTCTTTTTTATGGAAAAAAACAAAGCTGATCTGAACGCCTTTATCAGCCGTCCCATTACAGAAATCATGCGCAGCGATCCGTTTATCTTTCCCACTGGAACCAAACTGAGCCAAGCCTGGAAGGATTTTCGGGACAATCGGCGGCAGTTGGGTATCGTGGTGGATGAATATGGCTCCGCAGTGGGCATCCTGACCCCCGCCGACATCATCTCCCGCCTGACCGGTGAGTTCCCCCACGACGAATTTTCACCCAGGAGCGAAAAGGTCCATAAGCTCGAAGGCAGTCAGTGGGAGCTGGCCGGTTCAGCCCGTCTGGCCGATCTGGAACAACTCTTGAACTTCCCCTTCCCGAAAAAGACCGGTCACGTCACCATCGGTGGTCTGGTTTTCAACAAGTTGGGTCGGGTACCGGAAACGGGAGATGTGGTACAGCTGGAAAATGGCCGCATTCAAATTCTCGAAATCAAGGAGCTGAGAATTATCAAGGTGCTCTTCCAGATCATGAAGCTGGATAGTAGCGGCAATTGGGTGCTGGATGAAACAGACAGCCCAGAAGCCCCCCCGTTGGAAGAAAAAAGCACTGAGATAGAACCTGTCTGAGGTTGGACTCAGAACCTAAAGAAGGATAAGGCCCTTCATTTCCTGAGAGGGTCTGCCTGAACAAAAAAGCCCTCCCAATCCTGTTTTCAAGGGGTTGGGAGGGCTTTTTTTTAGATGATTTCAACAGAACGGGGGGAAGGGGAGATTCAGGAGCGGTCAGGCTTTTTCTCCCTCAATCGGCACCTCTTCCACTTCCGCACCCTCTTCGGAGACATCCGGCTGGAAAAACCAGTAGGCGTTGCGACCAGAGCGTTTGGCGATATACATGGCGTGGTCGGCATTGCGCAGCAGCACATCCCGATCCTGGGAGTCGTCCGGGAAAAAGGTGATGCCGATGGAGCCTGAAATATGGGCCTCCTGCCCTGCCAGATCAAAGGGGGTAGCCAGAGCTATGAGAATTTTTTTGGCAATACTCTTGGTGTTTTCATAATCCCCGATATCAAACAGAATCACGGTAAATTCATCCCCACCCAGACGCGCCACCGTATCACTCTTGCGCACACAGTCGGACATGCGTTGGGCCACCTGAACCAACAGTTCATCCCCCGCTGCGTGGCCCAAATTGTCGTTGACCCATTTGAAACGATCCAGATCGATAAAGAGCAGGGCGACCATATTCTCCTGGCGGGAGGCCAGTGAGAGGGATTGGTCCAGTAACTTGATGAAATAGTTGCGATTCGGTACTCCGGTCAGGGCATCAAAGTGGGCTTGATAGTGAATCTGCTCTTCGGCCTTTTTGCGGTCGGTAACGTCTCGCATGACCGCCACGAAATGGTCTGATCCAGTGATTTTCCAAGTGCCGATGGAAAACTCTATGGGAAACTCGCAACCATCTTTCCTGATCCCGTGCAGTTCGACATTTTGCCCCGACAGTTTGGACTCCCCGGAAGTGCACATTTGGTGGAAGCCCATCTGGTGCTCCGAGCGAAAACGATCCGGCATGAGGATCGTCAGGGGTTGGCCCAGGATCTCCTCTTCCGAATAACCGAATATTTTTTCCGCCCCCCGGTTCCAAAAATGAATGCTGCCGGAGGAGTCGGCCCCCACAATCGCCTCACTGATGGATTGGGTCACCTGCCGAAAGCGCATTTCACTCTCAGCCAGGGCTTGGTGGGCGGCCAGGTTGTCCAGTTGATGAAAATAGCGGGAGCCGTGGGATCTCAAGCGGGAGAGCATCTCCACCTTGTCGGGGAGCTTGATCAGATAGTCGTCAGCCCCTTCCTTGAAGGCGTTGGCCTTCAGCTCTGACTCCTCCTGGGAGGAGAGCATGATGATGGGGGTATATCGATAACGTTCCAACCCCCGAAACCGCTTCAACAGGGTCAAGCCATCGATTTCCGGCATAACGAAATCAAGAAGAATGACCGTCGGGTCCATTTCATCCGCAACGGCAATGGCTTTTGCAGGATCGGTACAGGGGGTCAATTGAAGATCGGATGCTTCGGAAAACATGATCTTCAGCAGATGGCCGATGATCGCCTGATCATCCACCAACAAGATGTGGATCTTCCGGGAAGCTGTTTCCAACGCCTTAATCCTGTTCAGGATAAATAGCCATAAAATCGATTGGAATTCGAATCGTCCATTCGATCCCCCCCAAGGTCCATAGGGTCCATTAAAGCCAAATTGACCGCCATTTACCAGGATGTCCGTCACTCAATCGATCATCGAAGTCATTCCAGGTGAGATCGGCAAAAAATCACCGTTGGGAATGCAGAGTGCTCAGGGGAAAGAATAGTCGCCTTTGGCAGTGCCTCGATGAATCGATAGGGATCACGAAGAAAAAAAAGCGACACAAAAAAATATAAATTCCGTGTATGCGTATATACATAATCACAAATGGGAAACCAACCTGTAAAATCAAAATTTCCCCGGAATTCAGAGAGGTTTATCCCCCACGATCAAGTATATCCCAACCAGCCATATCTGACTGATAATCACTCCATTTTGCATGACTATCAAGATGTTGCATCTGTCGACCCTTGCCTTTTCGGTCAGATTCAGTCAAATTCTCACGCCTGCTGGGTGATATAGAGGATCACCAGAATGAATCTTCTGAAACCGCACCTTGGAATGGAGCTAAAAAAAATGTCAGAACAGCCGGATATCATTTACACGAAGGTCGATGAAGCCCCCGAGTTGGCTAGTGGATCGTTTCTGCCCATGATTCAAGCCTTTACCAAAGTGGCCGGAATCACTGTCGGCACCAAAGACATCTCCCTGGCCGGTCGCATCATCGCCACCTTTCCCGAAAAATTGACCGATGCCCAACGCCAATCCGATGATCTGGCTGAACTGGGCAGGCTCGTCAAAACACCCGACGCCAACGTCATCAAACTCCCCAATATTTCCGCTTCGATTCCCCAGCTCATTGACGCCATCAAAGAGCTGCAGAGTCAGGGCTATGATCTCCCGGACTATCCCGAATCACCCCAAAACGATGCCGAGCGTGATGCAAAGTCGCGTTACGACAAGATCAAGGGTAGTGCTGTTAACCCGGTACTCCGGGAAGGCAACTCCGACCGCAGGCCCCCCCCAGCAGTAAAAGAGTATGCCAAAAAAAATCCCCATTCCATGGGTGCCTGGGCGCCAACTTCCAAAACCCACGTCTCTTCCATGAGTGAAGGGGACTTCTGCCGTAGCGAAGCCTCCACCACCATCGCTGATACCGATGCTGGAGACGCCCGGATCGAGTTTGTCGACGGCAGTGGTGCTGTCACCGTGCTGAAAGAAAAAGCAGACCTGCAAGCCAATGCCGTGGTGGATGCCACCCGCATGAGCCGCAACGCTCTGCGTAGCTTTCTCCAAAAGGAGATCGACGATGCCAAGGCCCAGGGGGTTCTCTTCTCCCTGCACATGAAGGCTACCATGATGAAGGTCTCCGACCCCATCATCTTTGGCCACTGTGTCTCGGTCTTTTTCAAGGATGTCTACGAAAAGCACGCCGACACCTTTGCCAGTCTGGGTATTGATCCCAACAACGGCGTAGGCGATGTGGCGACCAAAATCGGTTCCCTGTCAGCGGATAAACAGGCTGAAATCAACGCCGATCTCGCCGCCTGCATGGAAAAGCAGCCTGACCTCTACATGGTCAACTCCGACAAGGGCATCACCAACCTCCACGTCCCCAGTGACGTCATCATCGATGCTTCCATGCCGGTGGTGATCCGGGGCGGTGGTAAAGGTTGGGGACCTGACGGCAATCCAGCCGATACCAAGTGCGTCATTCCCGACTCCAGCTATTCCGGGGTTTATGAGGCCACAATCAATTTTTGCAAAAAGAACGGCGCTTTCAATCCTTCCACCATGGGCTCCATTCCCAACGTCGGTCTCATGGCCCAGAAGGCTGAAGAGTACGGTTCCCATCCCACCACCTTCGAAGCCCCCGGCAACGGTAAAATCCGCATCATTTCCGCTGGTGGCAACACCGTCCACGAGCATGACGTGGAAGAGGGGGATATCTGGCGGATGTGTCAGGCCAAGGATGCCCCCATTCAAGACTGGGTCAAATTGGCGGTTAATCGCTCCCGCAACTCCGGCGCACCTGCCGTTTTCTGGCTCAACAAAGCGCGCGCTCACGATGCCGAACTGATCAAAAAGGTCGAAGTCTATCTCAAGGATCACGACACTTCCGGTCTCGATATCCGGATCCTCTCTCCAGTGGAAGCGACCCAGTTTTCTTTGGAGCGGATGGCCAAGGGGCAGGACACCATCTCGGTAACCGGTAACGTGCTGCGGGATTATCTCACCGATCTTTTCCCGATCCTGGAACTGGGCACCAGCGCCAAGATGCTCTCCATCGTGCCCCTTATGCAGGGTGGTGGCCTCTTCGAAACCGGCGCCGGTGGTTCGGCCCCCAAGCATGTGCAGCAGTTCATGGAAGAAGGTCACCTGCGTTGGGACTCCCTGGGTGAGTTTGCCGCTCTCGCGGTCTCCCTGGAGCACCTGAGCCAGGTTAAAAACAATCCCACTGCGGCGATTCTCGGCAAGGCGCTGGACAAGGCCACCGAAAAATTCCTGGATAACCGCAAATCCCCAAGCCGTAAAGTCAATGAGCTGGACAACCGGGGCAGCCACTTCTATCTCGCCACCTATTGGGCCGAAGCGTTGGCCAATCAGGATGACGATGCCAATCTCAAAAGCCACTTTGCTCCCATCGCTGAACAGATGATCAGCAATGAAGAGAAAATCATGGCAGAGATCAATGGCACCCAAGGCCAAGCCATGGATGTCGGTGGTTATTTCCATCCTGATCCCGCCAAAGTGGCTGTGGCCATGCGTCCCAGCCAAACTCTGAACAGCATCATCGACCAAATCTGAACAAGGAATTGATCGGGTTATTCACACCGATCCTTCCAGTAAAAAAAAAGCGAGCCCGGGAGAAATCCCAGGCTCGCTTTTTTTATGGTGGGTTTGGAAAGTGCTTGGCAGGGAAGTGCACTCAATGGTGGTTCCCATTGAATCTTCGGTTTTGAATGAAGTTCAAACGCTGGCCTTAAGCTCATCGTTTGAACCAGAATGCGTATTATTTAAACATGGGTCATTGGGTAGAGAAATCATCCCCAGCACAAAAAAAAGCCCCACCGTTAACCAGTGAGGCTTTTTTATTGATGCTATCGTCATTCCGGGGATTCTGCCGAGTGAATCTCCCGGAATGACAGGTCGTCAGACCGAATAGTAGAGAGCAAACTCCATGGGATGGGGGGTGTGCTCAACTGCGTAAACCTCTCCCATCTTCAGTTCAATCCAGGCGTCGATCAGGTCATCACTGAAGACATCACCCTTCTTAAGAAAATCACGATCAGCACTCATGGCTTCCAGAGCTTCTCTCAGGGAGCCACACACGGAAGGAATGTCTTTCAGCTCTTCCGGGGGCAGGTCGTAAAGATTTTTGTCTATGGGGCTGCCCGGATCGATTTTGTTTTCGATACCGTCGATACCGGCCATCAAAATGGCGGAAAAGGCCAGATAGGGGTTGGCGGTGGGATCCGGAAAACGGATTTCACAGCGCTTGGCCTTGGGGTTGGAAGCCGTCGGGATGCGGATGGAGGCGGAGCGGTTGCGGGCGGAGTGGGCCAAAAGTACAGGGGCCTCGAATCCGGGAATCAGCCGCTTGTAGGAGTTGGTGGAAGGATTGGTGAAGGCGTTCAGGGCCTTGGCGTGTTTTTTAATGCCACCGATAAAGTGCAGGGCCATCTCGGAGAGGTCGGCATATTGATTGCCACTGAAGAGAGGCTTGCCATCCTTCCAGATGGACATGTGCACATGCATGCCGGAGCCATTGTCACCACCGAGAGGCTTGGGCATGAAGGTAGCGGTCTTGCCGCTGTTGTGGGCCACGTTATGCACCACATATTTAAACTTTTGGATATTGTCTGCCATGCTCAGCAGATCGCCAAACTTCATGTCGATCTCGTTTTGCCCAGCAGTGGCCACTTCGTGGTGATGAAACTCGATGGTGATCCCCATATCCATCATGATCTGGCTCATCTCGGAGCGCATATCCTGGAAGGAGTCCACCGGAGGAACCGGGAAATAGCCACCCTTGATAGCCGGACGATGGGCGTGGTTGAACCCGTTATAATCGGAGTCGGAATTCCAAATCCCTTCCTCGGAATCGATCTCATAGCTTATCTTGTTCATGGCGGTGGAATATTTCACTGAATCAAACACGAAAAATTCCGCTTCCGGTCCCACAAAGGCGGTGTCGCCGATACCGGAATATTGCAGATAGGCAGCGGCGCGGCGGGCGACGGCCCGGGGATCCCGGCTGTAGCCTTCGCTGGTGAAGGGGTCTACCACGTCGCAGATGAAGATCAGGGTGGTGGCTTCAGAAAAAGGATCCAGAATGGCGCTGGCAGGATCGGGCTTGAACACCATGTCCGACTGATCGATTTCGCACCAACCTTCGATGGAGGAGCCATCAAACCCGAAACCGGTTTCGAACACATCCTCGTTCATCATGGTGGCGGGGGCAGAGATGTGCTGCCATTTGCCGTGAAAATCGGTGAAGCGAAAATCGACAAATTTGACGTCATGGGTCTCGATCAAGGCCATTGCGTGGCGGGCTGCGTCCAATTCTGACATATCGGATCCTTTCCTTATATTACTGGTTGCTTTTCGAGTCTGGAGAGTACGGTTCGGCGGTTGCGGGTTTTGACTGCTGTTGGCAACTTGGCCGAAACCCCTCATAAAGGGTGGGTGTTCGGAGAATCTTCTCCAATCATCCCATGGAATGCCTTGAAAGTCACCGGCAGTTGCATTCCAATACCCCTCAGTGACCCGGCTTTGGGCACGTATATGGGGATCTCCTGATGTTCGCCCTATTATCGCAACCCCTATGCCAACTCTGAAAAGCATTCCAACACATTGAAAACAGTCAATAAAAAAACATACTGCCTGTTTATTAAGCAGGTCAGGGATGGTTAAACTTTGTGCACACCCACTCTTTTTGGTCATTTTTTAACCTTTCATGATTAAAAAATGTGCAATTCAATCTAAACCCGGGTTCATTTTCAGCTTTTCTTGGAGATCCCTCTTCACACACACCCTTGCCTGCCTTTTTTTGTGGCAAAAACAGGGACCATCATCCGAAATAAGAGATTAAAAAGTGAAAAATCACCTCAACACCCTGGAGCCGTCCTGATGGAAGCCATGATTGAGCTTGCCCAGGTGAGCCGTCGTTTTGGGCCTATCCTGGCTCTGGACGAAGTCGATATTACGGTCAATCGGGGGGAGGTGATGGGTTTTCTGGGGCCCAATGGCGCAGGCAAAACCACGGCCATGCGCATTCTATCGGGCTTGTTGGCCCCCACTTCCGGAAAGGTGCGGGTGGCAGGGGTGGATGTACTGACCCATCCGGAAGAGGCCCGCTCCCACATTGGCTTTCTGCCGGAGACCCCACCCCTCTATCCGGAAATGACGGTACGGGAATATCTCGCCTATCTTGCGGCTTTACGGGGTGTGGCACGATCCCGGTTGAAACAGGCGGTGGAGCAGGCCCTGGAGCGATGCGGCCTCACCCAGGTAGCCCATCGGCTGCTGGCCAATCTTTCCAAGGGGTATCAGCAGCGAGCAGGCATTGCCCAAGCCATTGTCCACACCCCCCCGGTCGTCATTCTCGATGAACCCACCGTGGGGCTCGACCCCATTCAAATTCGGGAAATTCGCCAACTCATTCGGGAACTTAAAGACAACCATTCAGTGCTCCTTTCCACCCACATTTTACCGGAAGTGCGCATGACTTGCAGTCGAGTCGCACTGATTCATCAGGGAAAAATCGTGGCGAACGACACCTTGGCAGGACTGGAAAGTCGGGCAGCCCAAGCGGGAGAATCGATTCTGAAACTCAGCTTGAACCATCCTCCCACAGCCGAACAACTCCTCGCCATCCCCGGGGTTGCCCGGGTTGAAGAACGGAAAGGGGAGTGGTGGCTCACCCAACAACCAAACCAGGACCCAATCCCACAACTCCTGGCCCGGGCTGTGGCCGAAGGCTGGGATCTCCGCCAGATGACCCCGGCAAGCCACTCATTGGAAGATATATTTGTGCAACTCACCACTCAGGAGGAGATCAGGGAGCCCCCCGGCACGATTAATCATGAAGGGGACAGCAACGCCACCCCCCAAACCGCTTCCCCGGATCATCTCCAGGCCCTATCCCCAGCCCACCTCCAAACCCGGCCAATCCAGCCTGCCAAATCCGGCCAGGAGAGCCCATCATGAGAGCCATCCGGATCATCGCCTTTCAAGAGTGGCGAAGCCTGTTCCTCACCCCTCTGGCCTGGAGCCTCCTGGGGATGCTTTTTATGATTACGGGTTACATGTTTGGGGCTTCAGTGCTCGACTATCAAAAGCGGTTGATGCGGTATGAATCGTTTGGGGTGGTAGAAGATCTCTCCCTCACCGACTGGACGGTGGTACCGACTCTGGGCAATGGGGCGGTCCTGCTGCTCTTGATCATTCCCCTGCTCACCATGCGACTTTTTGCTGAGGAAAAACGCCGGGGAAGCTGGCCTGCCCTGGCCTCCTCCCCCCTGACCCCCATGACCATTATTCTGGGTAAATATCTGGGTTTGCTGCTTTTTCTGCTGGTGGCGGTAGGGATGCTGGCCATTCCACCCTTGACCTTGCTCTTTTTTGGCCATCCCGATATCGGACAAATTTTGGCTGGGCTTTTAGGAGTATTTCTGGTTGGAGCGGCTTTTGGAGCGGTGGGGTTGGGGGCATCGAGCGCCACCGATAATCCCATTGTGGCGGCGGTGGCCGGTTTCGGAGTGCTGCTCCTGCTATGGCTTCTTTCCTGGATGGGCGGGGTGGGGGAGTCCGCCCTGTTTCAGGTTTTGGCCTACCTCTCCCCCATGAACCACTACCCCCATTTTTTAAGCGGGGTGATCCGTAGCGGGGATCTCGCCTATTTTTTCCTCTTGTCAGCTACCGGGCTGCTCTTTGCCCGGCAGCGCCTCGTCGCCGCCCGACTGGAAGGATGAGGAAAAATGGCTTGCCTGAATATCGGTGTTCGCCCCATAAAAGTGGCCCCCCCATGGAAATGAACCCAAAAAACCGCCTTAACCTACAGCTGCAAAACGGGCTGTTTGGCCTCCTGGTAGTGTCCATCTTTGGCGTGCTGGCCTACGCTTCCCAACGTTACCAAATACGTTGGGACTGGACGGCAGGGGCACGCCATACCCTGGCTGAACAATCCATTCGGGCGGTCCAAAGCTTTCCGGATGGACTCACAGCGACTGCTTTTGCCCAAAGCCAAGGGGAGCAAAAACCGTTGATCCAGGAACTCCTGGAAAAATATCGCGCCATCAATCCCAACTTGACAATTCGCCACGTGGATCCCGATCTCAATCCAGCAGCTGCCAGGCAGGAGCAGATCGCCATGTATGGCACCATCGTTTTAACCGCCCAGGAACGAACGGAAAAAATCACTGAACTCGATGAACAAGCCATCACCAACGCCCTGATTCGCCTCGCCAAGGGACGGGAAAAGACCATCCGCTTCATCACCGGCCACGGAGAACATCCCATCCTCACCGATCAGGGCGGGCTACCCTCTGGCTTGGAGGGAAACGGCTATGAAACAGTCCAACATTTACTCAAAGGGGAGGGGTATGGCGTAGCCACTATTCAGCCAGCCCAAGTTGAAAATATTCCCGATCAGACCGCTCTGCTGGTACTGGCAGGCCCCCGCAAGCCCTTGCTACCCATTGAGGTCGAACGCCTTACCGATTGGTGGTACAACCATGACGGACGACTGCTGATCTTGAGTGACCCACAGACCACCACCGGCCTGGAAGAGATGCTCCTGGGGTTGGGTGTGGGTTTTCAAACGGGAACCCTCATCGATCCCGTCGCCCGCACTCTGGTGGGTGGTCCTACCAATCCCCTGGTGACCGGATTTTCTCCAAACCACAGCATCACCCGAAACCTCAACATGGCTGCGGTTTTTCCCGATGCCAAAGGGGTTGAAATATTGGCCCTTTCTGACGAATCCAGCGACCCCTCAAACCGAATCAAGCGGACAGCCCTCTTTTCCGGGGCCGATGAGGGATGGCTGGAAAAAGGTTCTCTTGATTCGGGGCAAGTGGAATTTGATTCCCAATCCGACCTTGCAGGCCCTATCACCCTGGGGGTTGCCGTGGAAAGTCGGGAAAGTCGCTTGGTGGTGGTGGGGGATTCCGATTTTGCTGCGGATACCTCGGTGGAATTTTCCGGCAACAGCGATCTTTTCCTCAACATGATCCGCTGGTTGGCTGAAGATGAACATTTTATCGCCATCAAACCCAAAAAAATTCACGATTCCGGCCTCGCTCTGCAACGGGGTGAGGGCCTTTTTCTCTTTATCGGCATGGTGATCGGCATCCCCCTCCTGCTTTTGGCCATGGGGCTCACCATCTGGATTCGCCGCAAGCAGCGTTGATTCGCGGAGAGCTATCCACGCTTTTTTATTTACAAAATATTTACAAATTAGTCCTGCCTGTTAACAACAACTGCATTTGATTTTAACATTGGTCGTGTAGAGTCTTTCCCAGGTTCAATCAGAAAAGTCCCCAGGGCGCTTGACCAGATCTTTTTGATGCAAGAGGGAGGCTTTCCCGGGTTGGTCCAAACACCCCACTTTCCCAAGACACAATCTGGCAGGAGTGGGGAGAAAAGCGGGAAGAGAGGATCTTTTATCAAATTATTTACAAATTAATCCTACCTGTTAACAACAACTGCATTTCATTTTAACATTAATCGTGTAGAGTCTTTTCCAGGTTCCATCAGAAAAGTGCCAGGACATTTTATCCGGACCATTCAGATGGAAGATAGGGGAGTTTACGGAGTTGGCCAAAAACCTCACTCCCCAGCCCACACCTGGAGAGAGTGATGAGAGAACAAAGAACAGCATGTTTTTTTATTTTGATCAGTTATTTTAAAAACAGCCACCACAAACAAAAAACAAATCATTGAAAGAAACCAATCAAAAAACAAATCACTACAAAAAAGCCAATTAAAGAGGCCGAGGTTATTATGGGATCTTCACGATATTGGGAGAGGGGTGAAGATCCACATTAAGTTATTAGAAGGTCAAGTTATTAGCGGATCCTCGCGATATTAGGGGAGGGGCGGTGGTCCATTTAACTATTTCGGATCCTCGCGGAATTCTTGAGAGGAGTGGGGATCCATTTTCAACCAGGATTGACCTCTCGTTTCAAGCCTCCGTGGCACTTTAGGGAGAGGGGCGGAGACTTTACTCAATCAATTAAGGCAGCTCTGTTATTTCGAATCCTTGCGATATTTCCGAGAGGGGCAAGGGTTCATTTAATCATTAAGGCAGCTCTGTTATTTCGGATCCTTGCGATATTTCCGAGAGGGGCAAGGGTCCATTTAATCATTAAGGCAGCTCTGTTATTTTGGGTCCTTGCGACATTTCTGAGAGGGGTAAGGGTCCATTTAATCATTAAGGCAGCTCCGTTATTTCGGATCCTTGCGATATTTTCGAGAGGGGTAAGGGTCCATTTTAAACCATATAAGACGACCCTGTTGCAAGAATCCAATTAAAGATCATTCAGTTATTAACGGGACTCTGCGGTATAAAGGAGAGGGGTGGAGGCCCATTTATACAACCACCTGATATCCACGTTTTGGTCATGACCGGTTCGGTTGACGGTTTTGTTTTTGATGACTGGGCCCCACTGTCTCAGGTTCAGACGATCCCCATCACCCCCGTCAAGACTCTGCCCTTTCCAGACACACAGCTTTACCCCCCCCAACAAACACCCCTCGCCCGCAACCATTCACCCTTCAGACAAAATTCCATCCTCCAGCACCATACTCCCTGATCCAGCAGGAAAAAAATCACTCCACATTAATGGCATCAACCCGTTTTTGGCTTGACTCCCCATGAAGATCTTTTATTTTGATATCAATGCTTTTTAACGGATGGGGAGATCTTTGATGAAAAAATGGTTTTTTATCTTGCTGGCGCTGCTTCTGACTGGCTGTGGATCCACACAGCAGAAATTTCGACTACAAATTCTCAATGAACTCCCCGTAGAAACCGTCATAAAGGCCCTGGACAATCCCCCAAGCGATCAAGTTGCCCAGGATATTGCCACCATATCAGTGGATACGGCCTTGGTGCTCTACCAGGAACGCATGGTGGATACCACCACCAACGAGGGTTCTTCCTTTCGGGAGGAAATTCTCAACAAAACCATCACCAACGCCATTTCCAACCAGCTGCAACATCACGGTTTTGCACCAGAGGGTTCCAAAGAGGGAACGACCCTGCGAGTGATCGTTGAAGATGTCCTCGTCACCAACCTGAACAATGTGTTCTATGACTATACCGCCGTCCACATCCGTGGCCGGGTTGCCCGCCTGACAGGTCACACTATTCTGGTCGAAGAAAACCACGACGTTCACATCAAGTTTGAAGGAAGCCCCTCCCAGTTTGCAGGCTACAGTCACTCCCCAGCCAAGGACACAGGCATTTCTGCAGATGAAAAGGCCGCCTACGAAGCCATCTATCTGGCCGCCCGTTATTTCATCTATGTCTTTCTGGAAACCCAGCAGGATGACAAAAGGGCCCAATTGGAAGGCTCAAACGACAACCCCGAGGAACTCCTGATGGCCCAGCAGGCTGTTGCCACCCAGGCCCAGCAGGAATTTGCCCAGGAAACCCAGGAAAAAGTCATCTCCACTGCAATAGCTACCAAAACTCGCAAGCAGTCTCAATTGGCAGCCAAGGCCCGTCAACGCCTGGAAGCGACACCCGATAGTTCAGATCAGGAAATATTGGTAGAGAGTCGGGAGATGATCGTGAAAAGTCAAAAGGTGGTGGAGTCAGCCATTACAACTCAAAAAGAGGAACCCGCCCTCACGTCAGCCGAATCATCCAAGGGTCTTTCCAACACCGAAGAACGCATTTTGGGTTGGCCTCTTACCCGCCGCTAGCTTCTTTGCTGCACTCAGCCCTGATTGTCTCCTGCATCCGGTTTAGCTTGCGGGTTATCCGGCTCAACGCTCAGCTCAAGACTCCCAGCCATTTTTTTCGCCGTGGAGCACACGCCCACCAGCCGGATCCAGGCTAATCGGCCACGATTTCATAGTTGTGAATTTCCATCAGCCCCTCAGGTTCCTCCAAATGGTCCAAGGTATTCACAACAAACCAATTGTCAGCCACATCACACGCCTCTCCCTGTCCCAGGGAAGCGGTACAAGCCAGCTTCAAAAACGGAAAAAAGAGAGCATCCAATATATTGGTTTTCCGAACCCCGGCCATCTGCCTGAAAAAATGGATTTCACCCTCCTGAACGCTCACCTCCTGAAACTGAAACAGGCCGTGACTTGAAAGCTGACATTTGACGGTGTGGCGTCCGGGATCTGCAACCAAACGCAGAGCGTGACCGTTTTTTAACTGTCCCACCCTTTCGCCATCAAAAAAAAGCTCTGCCGTCATCTTCTGGTCGGTCATATCCAGAAACATGAAATAAAAAAGTCCCTTATCCGGCACAGCTTCAATATGATCCACAGAGAGAGGCGATGGGGTTGGCTGTTGACTCCAAGGCCAGGTACAACCTTGAAAAAACAATAAAAACAACACCATGAAAGACACAAACCCTAAATTATCCTGACTTAAGGCCTGCTTCCGCCCCCACCGAAATAATGCCAACTTCTTGCCCTTCAAGGAGATTCTCCCCGCAACACAACCATTCAAAATCGCCGATAACTGACTCTCTCTATCGGATGATCGCCTGGAGATTGGCAAATATCAAGTTTGGGATGGGGCAATCCAGCGTGGCATCCAACCCAAAAAAGAAAAAAGGAATGTGGTGGATATCGACTATTTCAATGATTACAATAAGATCGACAGGAAACGCAAAGAAGCTCCTGTCAGATGGATGCAAAGGGCTTTTTTTTAAAATGAATGCGTGGTCTGGGGTGGGGAGTTGAAAAATGCGGCCTGATTGGGATCAACACTGGATGGAAGCGGCACAACTTGCAGCTCAGATGAGTACTTGTGCATCTGGACGCAAGGTAGGTGCGGTTTTTGTCCGGGACAAGCGGCTTCTTGCAACCGGTTTTAACGGCGTGCCCAGTGGCTATCCCCACCCAACCACGTGTGCCCGGCGGGAAGCAGGGGTGCCCAGTGGCCAGGGTTTGGACTTGTGCGTCTGTGCCCATGCCGAGGCCAACGGTGTGGCCAATGCAGCCCGATATGGCATGTCACTGGAAGGGGCAACGGTCTATGTCACTTGCCAGCCCTGCGCCGCCTGCATGGGTATGCTGGCCAATGTGGGTGTCAATAAAGTGATTTTCGGCGGTACCTATCCCGATGAACGCTCCCAGGGGATCGCCGACCATGCTGGCATTAAACTCAGCTCCCTGGAGTGATGGGGAGGTTTTTTTTGATGAAAAGGTCTAGCCGGGTTGGGGATACAGAGCCGCGGATCAACTGAATCTTCAGGTGAGTCCAGGCGATTGGGGAGTGCCGCCTGATAGCTGAGTTCTCTGTGAAAAACCTAAAATGGGGTGGGGCAGAAAAAGATAAAGTAGGGCAGGGATAAAAAAAAGAGGGGCCTGCCAACAAGGGCGGAGGGAAAGGATACACCCCTCCCACTCCGCCACCTGTCAGCACGATCCAGGTCAGGTCAGGAAATATTGAAACCCATCTCCTTCATGGCACTTGCGATAATCGCCACGGCCTGCTCATTGGTCAACCGATCCGTACTGAGGACCATGTCGAATTCACTGTCCAAGCTTACCGTCGGGTAGCGCTTGCGGATTCTCTTGACGAACTTGGCCCGCTCCGCATCGACCTTTTCGATAAACTGAGCCGCCTTGCTCTTCTTAAGCTCCTTGCGTTTGGCTACCCGTTTGATGCAAGCCTTGCTGGACCCTTCGATCCGCACTCTGAAAACCGGACTCTTTTGGGGGATCAGCAGGTGGGCGCCACGACCGACGATGACGCCGCCGCTGGGGCAAATATTCAGAATCACCTTGACCATATAGCGGTAAAAATTGTCCTTGGTGGTGCTTTTCTTGGCAAAAAAGGCGAGAACCAAGTCATCGACAATGGAAGGAACCCGCTCATCCAGACGCTCCATCAGGTGCTTATCGGCTTTGGTTTCCTTGACGATGGCCTTCAGCAGATCACGATCATAGAGATGCACACCCAGTCGCTCAGCCAGTAGTTCGGAGATCTCAGCGCCTCCTGCCCCACAGCCTCTGGAGAGGGTCACCAGTGGCGGTGCAGGGGGGGAGGGGGGTGCTTCTTCGCCGTCCTTCGCCTCTTGTTGATAAAGCGCTACATTGACCAGGGTTTGGATGATTTCCAGTGAATTCTTTGTCATTCTTGAAGACTCCTTGAATATCCCGGGGCAGCCCCCGGAAACGTCAGCTTATAACCGTTGGTTCAAACCCACCTGATAGGGATCCGATCATCCGGGCATCTCCTTCCCGGAAAAAAGATGCAGAAAATTCCCCACCTGAACAGGGTGTGACTGCCACAGCCATGTTGCGGGAAAGATGTAGTGATCGATGCACGTTTCCATCTCTGCCAAGTGCATAAAAAATGCCAGCACTGCGTCTCCGGACAACATCCGGCTGAGAGGGTTTGTTTCACCCGCCGGAATCATACCCCACATCGTTCTTTCCTACCACCTTCATGAAACGTTTTTCCATTGGGAAAGGGCTAAGATCGAAAGAGCGTTGAAAAATCGATATCCCGGTTGGTGGCACCAGGGAAGGGGAAGCTCTGTATCAGAGCAGTGATAGGCTCGATCAAACGGATGTATTGCTGGAAATCAGGAAAACGGGACCGATAGATGACACGAAATGGTCGTAGCCAACCAGCTTTCAAAAATTGATTGACCGCCAGATCTGACCGGGAGTGGTTATCTCCCCCCCCAGGACTGACCATGATCCGAAAGATCCAACCACTGCCCCCCCTCTATGCCTGACTGCAAAAAGACGAAAGGGGCTGCCAGCCATCAGCCAGCAACCCCTTTTCGACATTGATGCTACGGCAAGGCAAAAATCAGTCGATGCCGATCTCTTCTTGAACAGTACGCACGATGTTCTTGTCGTAGGTCAGACCGGTTTTCGGTTTACCCTTGTAATTCATCTTGCTCAAGAAATATTTGATGCTGTTGATCCGAGCCTGCTTTTTGCAGTCGGATTTGATGATGGTCCAAGGGCACTCGGCGGTGGAGGAGTAGAAAAAGGTGTCTTCCTTGGCCTTGGTGTAGTCTTCCCACTTGTCTTGGGATTCCTTGTCCACCGGGCTCAGTTTCCACTGCTTGAGGGGATCCTGTGAGCGTTTGTTGAAGCGGCGCAGCTGCTCTGACTTGGAGACGGAAAAATAAAACTTGAAGAGGATGATTCCGGAAGCCACCAGCATCCGCTCGAATTCGGGCACGGAGCGGAGATATTCACGGACCTCGTCCTTGGTGCAGAAACCCATCACCCGTTCCACGCCGGAGCGGTTATACCAGCTGCGGTCGAAGAAGCAGATCTCACCTTCGGAGGGGAGATGCTGGACGTAGCGTTGGAAGTACCACTGACCTCTTTCCTTATTGGTCGGTTTATCGAGGGCCACAACCCGGCAACCGCGGGGATTCATGTGCTCAATAAAACGCTTGATGGTACCACCCTTACCTGAGGCATCACGGCCTTCGAAGAGGGCCACAACCCGGAGACCTTTTTCCTTGACCGTGCTCTGCATTTTGAGAAGCTCAATATGCAGGGGGGTCATCATTTCCAGATATTCGGGTTCTTTCATCTTTTTGATTTTGGGTCCGGCTTTGCGCTTGGCTTGTTTGCTGCCGGCTCCGAGGACGATATCGGTCATCGTGATTTTCTCCTGTTCCTTCTTTTTGGCCATGACTAGTCTAATCCCTTTCCAAAGCAAAGCCTGTTAAGCTAACGTTTTTAATGAAGAAGGGAAGCTCCCCTCCATCCCAGCCCATGAAAGCTTGGAAGCGACTTTCACGGTAGTTTGGATCCTGTTTTGGCATCCCCACTTCAAGGTTTACCGCTAAAGAGTGTACACCCTTTGCAGATCCGGCCATGAGTTCCTTGGAGCTTCCAAAGGTTTCCCAGACTCTTTTCCCAGAGCCATGCTAAACGGGATGGAAGTCAAAACAGCATGTGACTATAATTGCCGATCCACATGAATGTCCAGTCCAATTTGACACCAAAGTGGATTTGCCAAGCCCGGGTTGGGGCGGAATGGATACGCCTTTTTGGCCTAATTTCCAATTAATTCAAGGTGAACCACCCAACCCTACCAAGCCACTTGTGCAGATTGAGTAGACATTTTCTCCTCAAAAAGAGTATGATAGCCGATCAGATTTCACCAAGTTTTAGGAGTCAATACCTTCAATGGCAGCTAAATCCAAAAGTAAACAGAGTGATATACATGCTACCCAAAGCACTGAAGAGGCCTTTGAATCCATTCTGCGGAAAAATTATGCGTATATGCTGGAATGGGAACCCATCGCCTACAAGGGTGAAGATATCGAAGGAGTCCACCAGGTCCGCGTAGCCTATCGTCGCATGCGCTCAGCCCTGGTGATCTATCGCAAGGCCATCCCCAGGACAGCCACCGACGCCATTGCCAACGAAATGCGTTGGGCTGCCGGTCAGATGGGCCCGGCTCGGGATCTGGACGTTTTCATTGATGAAGGCCTCCAGGCCATGTCCAGCCGGATCCCCCTGGCGAACGGCGAAAAGAAAATGCTCGAACTGGCCATAAAACACCAAAAAACGGCCTACACCCAAGTACGTCGGACCATCAGCTCCGCCCGCTACAAAAAATTCAAATCCAATTTCGAAACCTGGCTGGATGAAAAAGGGTGGCGAAATGAGGGAATTCCAGAGAAAAATCTGAGCCTTCTGGATAAAGGGGTCACCAAATATGCGGTCAAGGTACTCAACAAACGTTTCACCCAGGTTTTGACCGCAGGCGAAGCCATGGATAAGATGGGGGACGAGGAGCTGCACCAGCTGCGTATCGACTGCAAAAAGCTGCGCTATGCCACGGAATTTTTCACCCCCCTCTTCAACAAAGACGGTATGGCCAACTTTACCCTTCACCTCAAGGGATTACAGGGCTTGCTGGGTGTGATGAACGATGTCGCCGTACTCCCCGGCCTGTTGGAAATCCTGCTCAAGGATGAAGAGGATCCGGAAGTCATCCAATATGCCGGGTCCATCATCGGTTGGCGGGCACGTCAATATGAGGAGATTCGGGGCCAACTGGATGATCGTTGGAGCACTTTTGCCAACTCCTCCTTCCCCTGGTTGCGGAAATAAACGCCCAGATAAATCTCAACCCCCCTCGGGATATGGACATCCACTTTCGTGGGGAGCAGCAACGGTTGGAATCAATAGACCCGCTGCCAAAAATCAAAAAAAACGGAGCGCCCTTTTTTTCTGGCGCTCCGTTTTTTTTGGCGGTCAAATTTTCAAAAACCGGCTGGTTTGCTCAAACGGGTCAAGGAGCCCGCCCGGCACTCAATAAACTTCAGACGATTATTTCAAGCCAGGACAAAATTCCGATTCCAGGCTTGGTTTACTATCCGGCAGCGTCATTCCCGGCAAGAGTCCCGGGATAAATTCGGCTGTCACATTTGTCCCGTTTTCCGATGCCGTAGCGTGACTTGCTACCTTGTCTGAATGGAGGATGGCCACCGGCACCAAGCCAGGGCTGAATTTTGCATCTTCTCTTGGGTTTGGCCTCACTTTTCCTCCTTGGCCAATGCGGCATAGAATGCCTGCAATTCCGCCTCACCGGTTTCTTTTTCGGGCTGTTCCTGGGGTTGAGTCTGGGCAGAGTCCTGCGTCCCAGCTGGAGAGCGGGTTTGGCTTTCCCCTTCAAAAATACTTTTCGGATCCATCACCAGCTTGCGGGAATAGACCTGGCCAACCATCCGGCCACCGGCCAAAATTTCAATTTCATCGCAGTCGGCATTGCCGAACATATTGCCAGAGACGATCAGCTTGGAGGCATGCACCTCCCCTTCAACCCGCCCCTTGCGCCCGACGGAAACCAGGTTGGTAGAGTGAATGGGGCCCACCAGCTCCCCATCGATGTGTAGCCGACAATCGACGCGAACTTCTCCCGTCACTTTTGTGCCAGCTGCAATGATGGCGGTGTTTGATCGGTCAGCCTTCGATTGACCAGCTGCAGCAAAGAGGGCCATTTGATCCATTTCTCCTTATTAAAAACGACGTCATAGTTGTCCATACCCCACTCCATGAATGGAGCGGGATCCAGACGTCTGTGGTTGAAGCGTACCTCATAATGAAGATGGGGACCGCTGCTGAGACCGCTGTTGCCCGTGCGCCCCAGGATATCCCCCCGTCTGACAAATTCGCCGTTTTTGACGCTCACCTCCGCCAAATGGCCGAATGCGGTTTTGAAGCCGTAGTTATGGCGCACAAGGATGAGATTGCCGTAACCGCTTTTTTTGTGAAAACCCGCCCACTCCACCACCCCGTCTGCCGTGGCATGAATAGGGGTATTCATATCAGCGGCCAGATCCACGGCACGATGCCACTCCTTTTTTTTCAGAGTGGGATGAATGCGTTTGGCGTAGGGGCTGTTGATCCCCTCGAAGGGAACGGGGTAACCATTGGGAATGTTGTTGAGCAACATTTTTTTCTGGCTGAGAGTCAGTGAGGCCACATGTACCCGTTCCTGGAGGGTCTGATTGACCTGGGCAGCCAGGCCGATCTCCCCTTCCAGACTTTCCACCCGGGCACCGATCTCCTTGAGCGCCTTATCCTGATCACCAAACATTTGCCCCGCCATCAGGATCCGCTGGGAGAGGGTATTACCCTCAATCACCTCGACCCCGATCATCTCTTCAATCGCCATCACCTGCTGACTGATATCGTCAAACTCCCGCATTTTTTCATTAAACCGCCGAATCAGATGCTCATTTTCCCGCATCAGGGAGGTCAGCATATGGGGGGGTTGATCTGGTTGGATACTCTGCTGGGCTGGGAGCAAATCACCTTGATTGACCATCACGCCAATAGCCATCACAGCCCCACCGACCGCAGCGACCAGAGAGCCTTGCATCAGATATTTGACGGCTTTGTGAACTTGGTAATGTTTGGATCCGGTGACATCTGTAACGGAAATGGTCAGGTACTTACGCATGGATTTCGGTACTTTCCTATCGGAAAAAATGACCGGTTGATCGGTATATTCAGCCCCTTTTTGCCTGTCATTCCGGAGTGGGTGATCCCTGGCTCCAGAGTAGAGGGTGGTTAGCAATTCCCATGCCTGATCCCAGACCTGCTCAATCCACAAATAATTATCGTTCATTTACAGATAGAGACGATGAGGTTTTTCATTTTTTACCGACTGATTCTCCCCGAAAAACCCAACCATTGGGGTCTCAATCCTTTTCTGAAAGGGCCTGTCCCGATCACCAGTCCAAGGGAGGTATGGGCACTTTTCTGAGCATTTATGCGCCACATAGACTCCATCCAGCGGCTATTCCCAAACACATTCAAACCTGATTTGCCATCCATCCAGACAAACCGGTCTGCCCTGATGTGGATTGTCAATTTTCACCCGATTGCTTTATGCTGCCGCCTTGACGCTGTTCGATCCCCCCCAAAAAAGTCAGACCTATCCGCCCATGAATTCCTCTGACACACCTTCCGCCCCATCATTCAATCAGCACACCACCACCTGTCCCCTGGATTGCCCCGGGGCCTGCGCCCTGTTGGTGCGTGTGGAGGAAGGACGGCTGCTGGAGGTCAAGGGCAATCCGGACCATCCCTTCACCCAAGGGGCCATCTGCGGCAAAGTGACCCGCTTTCGGGAAATACAGGAAGGCCCCCGCATCGCCACCCCCCTGATCCGCACCGGCGCCAAAGGGTCCGGTCAATTTCGCCAGGCGGGGTGGGAGGAGGCTCTGGATCTGGTGGTAAAGCGGTTACGGGTGATTATCGACCAACACGGCTCCGAAGCGATCTTTCCCTACCACTATGGCGGCACTATGGGACTTGTGCAGGGTCGTGCCATGGAGCGTTTGACCCATGCAGCCTGCTTTTCCCGCATGAACCGCAACATCTGCTATGCCATCGGTTGGGCTGGGTGGCGCAGGGGTGTGGGGCTTGCGGTGGGACCAGCTCCCCAGGAAATGGCTGAGAGCGATCTGATCATCCTCTGGGGCATCAATGCCACGGCCACCCACATCACCCTGATGCATTGGGTCAAAAAAGCCCGCAAGAGGGGTGCGAAGCTTGTGGTGGTGGATCCCTATCGCAACCGCACTGCCCACCTGGCCGACCTGCACATCGCCCCCAAACCAGGGAGTGACGGGGCGTTGGCGGCGGCGATGATGAACGTCTTGCTGGCCGAAGGCTTGGCTGACCTCGATTATCTACAACGCAAGACTGACTTTAACGAAGAGCTAAAAGCCCACCTGGCTACCCGCACGCCAGAATGGGCTGCCCCCCTGACCGGGCTCTCTGAGAAGAGCATCCGTGCGTTTGCCAAACTGTATGGTCAAGCGCGTGCCCCCTTCATCCGCCTGGGGTTGGGGATGAGTCGGCAAAAAAATGGGGCGGTCAACACCCATGCGGTCTCCTGCCTCCCGGCCATCACCGGCGCCTGGCAGCGCAAGGGAGGTGGTGCGCTCTTTGCCACCGGAGACGCCTTTTCAATAAAGAGCGAGGCGGTCAATCAACAAAGCCTCATGGAAAAGCCCACCCGGGTGCTGGACATGAGTCGCCTGGGACAATATCTCACCGACCCAACCACAGCCATCAAAAGCCTGCTGGTCTTCAACGCCAACCCTGCCGGCTCCTGCCCGGATTTAACCCGGGTTCACAAGGGGCTCCTTCGGGAGGATCTCTTTACAGTGGTCCACGAACTGGTGATGAGCGATACCGCCCGCTTGGCTGATGTGGTGCTTCCCGCTACCTCCTTTTTGGAACACGCCGACCTTTATAAATCCTACGGTCAATATACCTTGCAATATGCCGAGCCGGTTTTGCCCCCTTTTGAACAGGCCCGCTGCAACCACGATGTGGTGAATGCATTGGCCAAAGGCCTGGGGCTTTCGGAAAGATCTCCTAGCTTCAGCCTGACGGATGAAGAGACGGTGGGGCAAGTATTGGCGGATTCCCAGCTCCCTCCAGCAGACAATTGGCATGGCTTAAGCTGGTTGGACTGTGCTCCCAGCTGGGAGGAGCGTCACTTCCTGAACGGCTTTCCCCAGCCGGATCGCCGTTTCCATTTTTTTCCGGGATGGCCGGATCAGAGCATGCCCCCCATGCCCGACCACTGGCCGGTCAACCGTCGAGATCTACCGGAAGCCAAGCGCTATCCTCTGGATTTCATGACTCCCCCCGCTTTGGATGTGCTCAACACCACCTTCACCTCAGCCCCCGAAGCCACCAGGCGTCGCGGTCCCCCAACGCTCTGGATCCACCCGGAAGATGCCGCAAGCCGGGGAATCGGGGAGGGGGATCCTGTTGCAGTGTTCAATGATCTGGCGCGTCTGAGCCTCACAGCCCATGTCACCACCGATGTCTCTCCCGGGCTCTGTCTGGCAGAGACCAATTTCAAAGCCGAAGAGTTTCCCGAAGGGATCTCCTTAAACGCCCTCTCTCATAGCGACCCGGTCGCCCCTGATACCGGACCCGCTTTTCACGATAATCGCGTGGAGGTGATAAAAATCGAGAAGGCAGGGGAGAGCTGAAGCCAAAATGGTCGCGATGAAAACCAAAAGGGCAGGGGAGAGATGAAGCCAAAATGGCCGTGATGAAAACCAAAAGGGCAGGGGAGAGCTGAAGCCAAAATGGTCGTGATGAAAAACAAAAGAGCAGGGGAGAGATGAAGCCAAAATGGTCGTGATGAAAACCAAAAGGGCAGGGGAGAGATGAAGCCAAGCCAGAGGAAGGGGGGAGGGCGATAATATCGGGGTTTTGGGAGCTCAGGAGTTGATTCGAGCAGCCCGAGAACGCCAATAACGCCAGACAAGAAGCACCAAAGCAGCCCCCAGGGCATCAGCCCCCCAATCCAAAAAATCGACCTCCCTGCCCGGCACAAAGGATTGATGCCATTCGTCACTCGCCCCATAGAGTGCGGCATAAAACCAAGCCCACAAGTCGACGGGTTTCACTTGCGGCCAGCATAAAAAGGCCATTCTTCCAAGCCCCGCCATCACCCCGTAGGCGATCCCGTGGACGAGCTTGTCCTGATGGGGAAAAAGATCCAACGTTATCATTCCGGGGCGATCTGAGAGGAGATAGATCAGACCCGAATAGACGATCAGAGCGAATGAGTAAAAAATCCGCTGGTTGGAATCATTCAGGTAAGGGAGCATGGCAGTCTCATACAGGTAAGGATGCGTTGGCCTCCATTCCGAAATCGTGAAAGATCTGTAATTTTAACCTGTTAGATCCATCCTTACCAGGAGGGCACTACCAGGTTCCGTAGCTGGGAAAGGTCAACCACACGATCCTTATATTTTGTATCGGCCAAGGTCAACAGCACGATTCCCCATCCTCCCCTGAGCAGCATCCATCAGCCAGAGCCATTTTGGGGTCGATTCCCTCCTTTATCAGCCACTCCCGAATCCCCTCCGTGCAACACACTCCCCGAGGATTGAAAATGCTGCACTGACATGGGCGGCCCTTGGCTTTTTCCCGGATCATGGCGGAAATATCTGTTATTCCGTATATGCGGAACTTATCAAGAACCTCCCCTTTTTTGATCTTAAAGCAGTAGCAGAGAGGGGTCTCCAGGTGTTCATCCTTTACCGTGACCCGATGGATCAACTGTGGGGTGGTAAAGGTGTGTCCGGTTGGAAATTCAAAATAGACTGTGGGGCAGTCGGGTTGTGGGCAAAAATAGTAGGCGCCGTTGGCATCAACCTCTTTGCGAAAGGGGGCTTTCAGGGTGTGTTGTGGAGTCTTTGGGGTGATGGCTTCCCCCAAATGATTACAAGTGGGGCAGGGCCGTTGTTCATCTCTGCTCTGGCTGCTACAGCCGCACCCTGAGGTTGTCTTTGGATTAGATTCCATGTCGTCAATCCGTGATTTTGGCAGCCTGCACCAACGGCGTGGTGTTCAGGGCTCTCTGACCAAGCGTAGCCCCACGGTATAGATGTTGTTGGTGGGGAGGTAGAATTGGCGATAGCGACAGCGCAGGCCATTGGCATTGCTGTTCCAGCCGCCCCCACGACGCACCCGGGTGGTGCCGCTCTCCTCATAGAGGGGATCTTCCGAGGCATGGCTGTCATAGGCGTGGCTGTCATAGAGATCCTGCACCCACTCCCAGGCGTTGCCCTGCATGTCATACAAGCCCCAGGCATTGGCAGTCAACCCGCCCACCGGCTGGATTTGACTGTTGGAGTTGGATGAATACCAACCATGATTGGCCAACTCTTCATCGTCATCTCCAAAGGGCCAAGTGGTAGTCGTTCCCGCCAGACAGGCATATTCCCACTCCGCCTCGGTGGGCAGTCGGTAGCTTCCCTCTCCCAGGTCGTTCATGGCGGTGATAAAATCCTGCACATCATTCCACGAGACTTCCTCTATGGGGCAGTCATCCCCGCAATTGGCGAAATAGGCCGGGTTGCTGCCCATCACCGATTGCCACTGCGCCTGGGTCACTTCGGTGGTCTGCATGAAAAAATCTTCAGTGATGGTGACCGTGTGGAGGGGGGATTCGTTGACATAACAGGCATAGCCCGATTCGCTGTCATCGTCTTCACACCCCATCTCAAAGGTGCCGCTGGCAATACGTACGAAGTCCATGTTGAGGGAGTTGGTATAGGTATCATCGCTTGATCCGCTACTGTCACCCTCAAGCTGAAAGGTTTGCACCAGAAAGAGCGCCATTTCAGCCCGGTTGATGGTCAGGCTAGGACAATAGTCCCCCTCTCCATCGCACTCCCGGCCTGGTTCGATGGTGTTGTCGGTGTAACCTTCCTCTGCCAGTTTTTCGATATAGGATGCCGCCCAATAGTCGCTGGCGATGTCACCAAATACCGAACCAGTGGCTGTGGGGGGGGCATAATCAACCCCATACTTGGCTCGAACCAGAAACACCGCCATCTCCGAGCGGGAGATCTCCCGGCTGGGGCAATAGGTGCTGTCGGTGCAGCCGCTGGTGATCCCCAGCTCTGAAAATTTTTCAATAAAATTTCCCGCCCAATAATCAGCAGAAACATCATCAAACACGGCACCGGTCGCGGTGGTGGGGTT